>JAIRWS010000001.1 GCA_031268855.1 Candidatus Margulisiibacteriota bacterium
TGTCACCTTAAATAACCGGTCTAAATAAGTTTTAATCTCTTCAGCATAAAACAGCTGCATTGCATATTCTTGGTCGGCAATTTTTTCGTACTTGATACCGGCAGCCAAAAGTTCATTTAAGGATTTACTAATTGTCTGAATGACATTGTCCAAGAACATTTGGGGATTTATCTCTAACTCGGATAGTCTATTCGATTTAGTTAGAATCTCAAAAATGGCGCTCCTGGTGATATCAATTTTAGATTGAATATAACCAAATATATCAGGAATCATATAGACCATTTCTTCGGTGTTGTGGCGCTTTTTTGTTTGCAAATTGCCTTCTACGCCGTATTTAGAATAACCAAGTTTGAACGTTTCAGATGAGATAGACGGTCTAACTGTTTTTGGCACTTTGTTTATATCCTGCATGTCTTGCAAAACTCTGGCTATTAGTTCATCTGTTTGATAATCAACCTGGTAAGTTGTCCTGGTTTTTATAAGATTCCATATTTCCAGAAATTCTTTATATTTAGACAAGTCTTTATTTAGTTTAACCTGTTCTTTCTTTTGGGCATTTTTTATGCGACCGCTGAAATTTACACTGCAATCTTCTTGAATTTCTTTTTGCAATGTGGCGGAAAAATCCGCATAGCTTTCATTGGCAATTACGGTCAGAACATTTGTATTTCTATCAAAAATTCTATTGCCGTTATTGTCCACCGGCAATCTTAACCCTCTGCCGATCTCCTGCCGTTTTTTTAATTCGGACTTTGTTTCATTGAGTGTGCAGATTTGAAAAACATTCGGATTATCCCAGCCTTCGCGCAAGGCGGAATGGCTGAAAATAAACTTTAATGGCTCATTTATGTCTAATAATCGTTCTTTATCTTTCATGATCAGATTATAGATGTCATTATCCGCTTTGGTGTTGCCATTGCTGTCTTTGAACCTGCCGTTATCTTGAGCAAAATAGCCATTATGGATCCGCTCAACAGGCGTAGTGTCCAGGTTTTTGAACTCTGGTTTTTTAATGGCTTCTTTATAAAGTTCTTCAAACCATTTGGCGTACTTGCCATTCTCGGCCATGCTCTTAGTGACGTATTCGCGATAATTAGCAACTTTATCGATAAAGAAAAGCGATAAAACCTTAAGCCCGAGTTTCTTATATTTTTTTTCTTTTTGTAAATGGTGTTCAATCGTGCGTTCTATCTGAAATTTTACTATCTCCTCATTCAAGCCGCCTTGAGATTGTCCTTCATTTAAAACCAGCCCATTAGCAAATGTAATTGTATTAACAGATAATTCATTAATTATAAAATCTTCTTGATACATCTCTCGGCCATTGGACAAAGCAAACAAGTTATCACCGACATTTGCTGTAAGAGTTTTTGGCTTTACACCATTAGCGGCATTTACAAAGATTTTTAATTTTGCCGAGATACGATTTTTAGTTCTTTTTACTTCGACAAAATCAATATAAGCGGAATTGTAATTTTGTTCGGACACCACGCTGTCGACTTCTATTTGTTTGACCAAGCCCAGATCATACGCTTGCACAGGGTCAAGTTTATACACATTGTTATACACATTCTTATGTGTAGCCGAATAACGCAAAGTGCATAATGGTTTGAGATTGGCTATCGCTTGTTTTCTAAGATCCGTTTCCATATTTTGCGGCTCATCGACAATGACGATAGGCTGAACGCCCTGGATATACTCAATCGGTTTTACGCCGGATTCTCTAATTTTGTTGATTATATTATCATCTTTGGCAAAGGAATCGATATTTATTACCAATATCTGAATAGCGTTCGTGCTGGCAAAAGTCTTGAGATTTGATAATTTTCGGGAATCATAAAGATAATAGTTCAAAGGCGGATTAGCGTAAAGATTTTGTAAGTGTTCGTGCGTAATTTGTAGATTTTTCAAGACACCTTCCTTGATTGCGATGCTGGGCACAACTATCACAAATTTTTTAAAGCCATAAACTTTATTCAATTCATAAATCGTCCGCAAATAAACATAAGTCTTGCCAGTACCGGTTTCCATTTCCACCGTAAAATTCAAACCATCTAATTTTTCGCTGACCTGTAGTTTGTTGTTGTATTGCGTGATTTGCAGATTTTTTAATATTTGCTCCTCGGCTAATATCAGATTGTTGCCGACCCCGCGGCTGTCAAATTTCAGACTGCCGTCCTGAAAAGTTATTTCGAAATCGCCTTTATTTAAGGGCTGGCCTTCAAACAAGTCCACAATTGCTTGGATAGCGTCAAGTTGATATTGTTGGGTGGAGTCAAAGTGGAGTTTCATTTGCCAGCCTCTTGCACTCGTGAAGCAATTTTGTCTTTGTCATTAAGAGTAATAACAACAGGCTGTTTTAATTTTAATGCTTTACCAATTACGACAGCATGTCTTTCTTCTAGCGTTGGCAATAAACTTGCATAATCTTTTCCAACATAATTTTCTAGAAATTGTTTTCCAGTATCATCAAAAACTCTTAAAGCAAATATTGTATTACATTGGTTTAATATACTTTTACTTATATTTGCAGTTCTTTGCGTAATTACAAAACTGCCTACCCCATATTTCCTGCCTTGTAAAATGACTTTTGCCGTTCCATTTACGGCACTACTATCATTACTATTTGCGGTAGAGTTCCACTCAGGAATAAGAGCATGTGCTTCTTCAAAAACAAGTAATATTTTACTTTTTCCATTAGCAGATAAAGGCATTCGCATAACTATATCAAGTAGTGTTTCACAAATTACTCTCGTTTTTTCAGCATGAGTTAATTCAGTTGTAATAACATTATAGCCTATTTTTTCTCCTTTTGAGGTGTTGTGTAAGTTAGGATTATATACTTTAAGCCGAATATCGGTAGTCAATTCTTTGTTATCTGGAATAGTTTCTTGTCCAAAAATGAATTTTATTAAATCCTGTTTTACAAGCTGCTTATACTCTGCAATATTGCCGCTTTTTTCATGATTTTGTTTACTGCCATTTTCAGTATAAATGTAATTAAACTTATCGGCTATTGAGTCGGAAAAATGCTCACTATCAGCAACAATTAAACTATTGTTGATATATTGCGGTAATTTCTTAATATATTCATTTGTTATATCAATACAAATAATTTTAGATTGCGTATTGTCAATAATCTTTTTTATTAACTCAAAAGTTAAGCAGGATTTTCCAATACCTAAAATTCCTAGAATGGCGGTGTTATGAGTAATTAGTTCATCATAATTCTTAACAGGGATTTCTAAATTCGTGCCAGGCAATACGCCAACACACTGATTGGCATCAGCCGCATTTATATTTGACGGTTTATAAATAAATACCGGCGTATAAATATCAGGCAGCCATTTAACAGAATTTAATTCTTCGTGTTCAATATCATATCGTCCTAATTTTTGTGCTACACCAACTGTGTATCCATATTGACTATGATCTTCTAATTTTTCTTTATCTGTTCTGGCATTTATAATCTGAAACAAAACATCATTATTGTAAATTGTTGTTTGAATAACTAAACCCTCGCTCAAATTGGTGTCAGTCAAGCCAGCAATAGTTTGAAAGTTAATAGTGCTTATTGTTGAACCATTTACAATATAACCGATAAAATTTCGTTTATTTTTATATAAGGCATTATTTTCAATAATTTCTTTATCGGGTAAAAGATCAAGATTGATTTTATAAACATTTTTAGAACTAGCTATTGTATTATTTGCAGTTTCGGTTAATTCTTTTTTTACCAAATCGAGCAATATTATATTGCCGGTACTATCATCTTTTAATAAATAAACAGATAACCAGCGTTTCCCTATTAAATGACGAGTATTTACAACTATCCCGACATAACCAGAATTTTGATTTTGTTCAAGATAAACAATATCGCCTTTATTTGCATTAGATTTGTATTTGTCTAAATCTATCTCGACATTATATAAAAACGGATTTTCACAACCTATTGCTTCCCCTATAAATCCTGCCAAAGCATTTTCGCGTTCAAATACTTTATAAATATCCGAACAAATTAATATAAATGACTCTACTGGTTTCCGCCACACAAGCAATACAAGCAATATTATTAAGCACACTAAAAACATAACAGGCGCATCTCTAAAAAACGACACTAAAACTAAAACATACAAAGTGCCAAAAATAATTTCTGACGACCCAACAGTTGTTATAAATTTGCTGAATTTGCGAGACGGACTTGTTGCAAATGACTTACGGCTATTTATTAATGTAATAACCAATGCCGCTATTCCCAATACGGAAATTACAATTAAAAATTGTTTCCACAGTATAAAATCTGTCTTATCTTTAACTGCCAATAATACAAGGGTTGTGGATATTGACCTTACCAAGACATCAGACGGTTTTGTAAAAAATGGCTCTGAAAGATACACGCCAAGAATCAGCGTAAGTGCAACTGTAAAAAATATAAAGCACAATGGGTCATCTGGGTCTAAAATAAACGCCAAGTTACCCCTAAAAAAATATCCAAGCAATAATATGAAACCAATATAAAAGGCTACTGCTGTGATTCTCTGCAAGATATTTTTCAGCATAAGTTCATATACTCCTAAACTCAATCCCCTCATCTTTAAACCGCAATTTGGTATTGGTTTTAAGTTTGTCGTTTTTGTCGAACAAAGTGTCGAGGCAGACAAAAGTCTGCGGTTTAATTTTTAAGGCTTGATTAATGATCGTTTGGTTTAGCTTAGACAGTGCTAAAACCAAGCGGCCGCTCTCTACATTAAAGATATTTGCACCGCCCATTTCAATTGTTTCTATTTTGGCAGACAGAGGCAGACCGGCTTTGAGCAGTAACTCATAGAGTAAGGCGGTTTCGTCGTTGCGTGCGACAGGATTTTTATGTAATCTCATCTGCTCTATCAAGGCTTCACCCCGCACATCACCCCGCCAGATCTTAAAATTTGACGAGCTTAAGACAAAAGACTTGAACCCTAGATCAATATCTTTTTCCAGCTTTAGCTTACTGTCTTTCTCCGCCTTGATTTTCTTGATAACTCTTCGGATACGCTCTTGAGTAATATCCGAAATACGCTCATACCCGGCCTTGAACGCCTCGCTGTCTTCCGCGCATTTCTCAGGCATTTGTATCAAAATAAATTTACGGTTGCCACCGTCTTCTTTATTCAATTCCAGCACAGTCTGGGCAGTGGTGCCGGAGCCTGCGAAAAAGTCAAGGACAATAGCATTTTTATCAAAACAATTTACAGCATTTATCAAGTGCTTAATTAGGTTTACGGGTTTAGGAAAACTGAATAACTTATTTTCAAATAGTGTTCCAAAATTTTTTGTTCCATCTTGCGATAGGCCGACTTCTGGCGGTAAAAGTGTGCTTAACTGGATATAGCCAAACTGCTCTCCTAATTTTTCTAGATCATCATCTTTGAAATAACGCAAGGCCGGCCTGGTAAGACTTAAAAAATCATAATCACCTGGAAATACTATGCGGCTTTCTGCGTAATATTTATCAAAAGTTTCTTTTGTTACTGCCCATACTCTATTAGGATTAACTGGGTATTCTTCGCCAGTTTTGGGATTGACCATTGTATAGTTGCTATTCGGCCTTTCTTGTGCGCTTCTTTGTGTTGTTAAATCATGCACTCGCCACGGTTTATTTGGTAGATCTGGCGTTTCAAAATATTTTCGCGTGCCGCCTTTCACTCCGGCTGTAAATGCCTCTGTTCTGGCATAACACAATATCCATTCAAAATCTTGTGAAACACCAAAAGGCACATCGGATTTTGCCGTTCTTTTTCGCCACGGAAACTGCGCCACAAAATTTTCCTCGCCAAACACCTCATCCAGCAGCAACCGCAGATTGCCAACCTCATTATCATCAATACTTACAAAGATCACGCCGTCTTCACGCAGTAAATTTCTGGCGAGATATAATCTCGGATACATCATCGACAGCCAGACCGAGTGATATTGTCCGTTTTCTTTGGTATTTTTCTTAAACAGTTCTTGTTTATTGATAAAGCCGCCATCATCTTTTTCGCCGGTGCGCTGCTGGTATTCCGCTAGGGTTTCTGTGTAATCGTCTGGATAAATAAAAGAATCATTGCCCGTGTTGTAAGGCGGGTCTATGTATATCATTTTGATCTTGCCAAAATAAGATCGCTGCAGGACTTTCAAAACTTCTAAATTTTCACCCTCGATAAAAACATTCTCTGTGGTGTCAAAATTTATGCTGGCTTTTTTGTCCGGTATCAACGTATCAGCGGTTTGCCTCTGTATTTCTTTGAAAGCTTCATACTTGCCAGCCCAGCCAAGGCCATAATTTTCTTGATTAGGGGCAAAAGTTTCTGCGCCAAAAGCGTTTTTTAGCTGTTCTAAATCAAGATGATTCTCTTTGACTAAGTTAGGGAACAGACTTTTTAGTCTGGCCAGATTATCTTTAGTTATATCTAACGATTTACCATCTGTTTTTTCTACCATTTACCACCTGCGATTGTGAATTGTTTACATTTTAACACTATCTGTCTGTTCTTAGCGATTCGTCTCCGACCGCACAAAAAAGAATGTGCCGATGAATAAAAACGCCGCGGTCAGCGCCGCGATGACCAAAATATCCAGCGCCGGATGGAACAGCACAATGCCGGCATAGCTTGGCGCGCCGTAAAAAAATACCGCCCGCGCCAGATCGAGACAGTAAGTCATGGGCATCATCCGGCTGAGCCAAAACAAGATCCCTTGAGAATTGTTGATCGGAATAAAAGCGCCGGTGAGGAACATCTGCGGCATCACGACCAGCATTTGCACCATGCCAGCGGTGCGATTGTCTTTGATAAACGCCACGATAATCATGCCCAGCGCGCCGGCGGCCAGACAGATCAGCGGTGAAACCGCCAGCACGGCCAGCAGCTGCCAGAGAGAATAGTGAATGCCCATCAGCAGCGCGGTCAGCAGAGTGCCGAGCAATTGTAATAGCGCCGAGAAAGATGAGCCAAAAATTTTACCGATAATGATCGAGTAGCGCGAGATCGGCGAAACCATCAATTCCTGCGTGAAATCTTCCGTGCGGTCTTCGACCAGCGAGGTGATACCGTTGGTCGTGCCCATCAAGAGCATATTGACGAGCATTCCCACCAGCAAGAACTGGCCGTAATCATAAGGCAGGCCGGAAGCCATATTTTGAGATAAACTGCCGCCCAGTATGCCCATAAAGATCAGCGGCATGATCAGGCTAAAACCAAAATAAGACGGTGTTTTGAGCAGGATCAAAACGTCCCGCGCGGCGATCGTGAGCGTCGCGTTTATTTCGCGGATCAACCGGCTATTCACGGGCGCCTCCTGTGCGGCTCAACAGATCCACATAAGCGTCTTCCAGCGCCGGCTCGTAAAGTTTCATTACCGGCTTTTGCGGCAGCAGAGCTTTTAACTGGCGCGGCGTACCGGCGAAAGCGATGCGGCCGCGGTTAATGACGCACAGCGTGTCGACCTGTTCGGCTTCATCTATATAATGCGTGGTTAAAAAAACCGTGGTGCCGTGTTTTTGGCGGACAGCGCTGATGTAATTCCAGAGCGCGCGGCGGCTTACGGCGTCCAGCCCCTGCGTCGGCTCGTCCAGAAACAAAATATCCGGCGTGTGCATCAGGCTGCGCAGTATTTCCAGCTTGCGCTGCATGCCGCCGGACAATTTATTGACCCGCTGAAAAATTTTATCCTTGAGGCCGACGATTTCCGCCAGCTCCATAACGCGGTCTTTGTAGGCGGCGGGCATCCAGCGAAAAAAAGGGCGGTAGGCAAACAATCCGTACAGGCAGGCATGAAAACGGATATTTTCTTCCGCCGAAAGCGTTTTGTCCAAACTGGGCTTTTGAAAAATGATCCCAACTTTGGCCCGGATCTGTTTGGTCTCGCGCTCCAGATCGTAGCCGGCGATAGTCACCTGTCCGGAAGTTTTGGCCAGCGTGGTCGTCAGGATCGAGATCGTGGTGGTCTTGCCCGCGCCGTTCGGCCCCAGAAAAGCAAAAAAATCACCCTGCGCCACCGAGAAATTAATATTATCCACGGCCAGCTCTTTGGCTTTCTGATAGCGTTTGGTCAGACCGTCCACTTCGATAATGCCGCGCAAAGTAAATCCCCCTGTCAGCCTGTTTTAACGAAACAATTGCGAAAATTCACAAGCATATTCTAGCTGATTCTGCTAAAATAGGGCAAATAAATTTTAAGGAGTTACCCATGAGTGAGGCAATCAAGTTTTTACAGGACAACCCGCTACATTATGTGGCGACGGTGGGGCTGGATGGACGCCCAAGTGTGCGGCCGTTCCAGTCTATTTATGTGAAAGACGGACGGATCTATTATTGCACAGGCAATTTCAAAACTGTGTACCAGGAGCTGCAAAAAAATCCCGCTGTGCAGATCAACGCGCTGGACCCTAAAACTATGGACTGGGCGCGTTTGTCCGGCCGGGCTGTGTTCACGGACGACGCCAAAATAAAAGAAGAATTTTTCGCGGCCTATCCGAATATCAAAGAAAGATACCCGGAGATTTCGACTTTTGCCGTATTCTATATCGATCAGCCGAAAGCGACACTTTATTCTTTCAGCGCGCCGCCGCGGGAGATTTTTTTATAGTGTCAAATTATGGATTTGACAAAATTTTTAACCGGCGCTTTGGCCGAAATAGACCAAAAAAATCTGCGCCGCCGCCTGCCGGACTGGCGGAATATTGACGCTGGTTTTTCCCGCAATACTTACCTTGGCAATCATTTTGGCGCCAGCGGCTCGCGGCTGATCTCCGGCAATCACCGGCTCTACGCGCGGCTCGAGAAAAAATTAGCCCTATGGAAAAAGACCGCCGCCGCGCTGGTTTATCCGACCGGTTACATGACCAATCTCGGTGTTGTCTCCGCGCTGCTGGGCAAAGGCGATTTGGTGATTCTTGACAAGCTCTGTCACGCTTCGCTCATCGACGGCGCGCGGCTGTCGCAGGCCGACCTGCGGGTTTTTAAGCACAATCAGCCGGCCGACCTCGAAAAACTTTTACGGCAAAGCGCGGCTTACCCAAAAATCCTCGTCGTTACGGAAGGTGTTTTTTCGATGGACGGCGACCGCGCGCCGCTGTCTGAACTTACCGCTCTGCGCAAAAAATACGGCTTTTGGCTGCTGGTCGACGAAGCGCATGCTGTTGGGGCTTTGGGCCGGCGCGGCGAAGGGCTGGCCGGACAGCTCGGCGTGGCTCAAGACATCGACATCAGCATCGGCACGTTCAGCAAAGCACTGGATAGTCTGGGCGGCTATGTCTGCGGTTCGCGGCCGTTGATCGACTATCTCATCAACAGATCGCGCGCCTTTATTTACACGACGGCTTTGCCGAAAATAATTCTGCAAAAAAACCTGGCTAATCTGCAAAAAATCCAGCGTCAAAATCCGCGCAAAAAATTGTGGCGCAATATTGCATACTTTAGCACGCGTCTCGGCGTCAAAGCGGATTCGGCGATCATCCCGCTACTTATCGGCGCGGAGAAAAAAGCTTTGGCGCTGGCCGAAAAACTGCGCGTCGGCGGTTTTGCCGTGCCGGCTATTCGTTATCCGACCGTGCCATACGGACAGGCGCGCCTGCGCTTCACCATCAGCGCCGAGACGACAAAAAAGCAGATGGATAAAATATTAGAAATTCTGAAAAATACTAGGCCTACAATACGCCCTGTTCCAGACCCGCGGAAATCAAATTGCTGATCCGGGTTTGCCAGCCGCGCCCGCCGCGCCGCAAAGCGGCTAAATCATAATCGTACAGTCTAATCGAAATAGTCTTTTGTAGTTTTTTCAATTCGGCCAAACTATATCTAACAATTGCCACAATAACTACTCCCTATCAGGTCGGAACAGATGGGTAACACTTTTAGGTTTTAATTTTAACAGATTCGAGGAATTTATCCGGAGTTAAAAACATAAGCGAGCCGTGGGGACGCACAGCGTTACGCTTAGTGGCAACACTGGTAATACGGGTTCTAGCCTCCCCCTGGCGCTAAACGTGAGCACTATTCCGGCGTATTACGCTGTAGTCTACATTAAAAAAATGGCTTAAATATTTTTAAGCCATTTTCATTATATAGATCACCGTGTAAAAGGCCGGCACTACATCAAAAGACTGACCGCCACCGGTCTGCCCAATAGTAACCGTATGGACATGATTTCCTTCCAACGAAGTGCTAGCAGCAACTGTTTTCCAGCGATTATAGCCATCATCGATCATTAAATCCGCAGTATTATATGGCGGCGCCGCAATATGTGTCATATCATAATAAGAATGGCCGTGTGCTCCTGTGAAATTTGTAGAACCGCTATGGGTATGACCTGGCAAATTATATTCAGTTAAAGTCATTTTTCCGTCGCCAGTCAGCGGGTCGCTCGCTGTGCCGCCGCGCAAAAACCGGCCGGTCAAATTCGGCGTGCCGCCCGCGCCGTCGCAGACTTTCCACTTGCTTTTAAAGGTCACGCTGGCATTTATCCAGCTGGACGCCGCCATAGCCAGTATTGAAATCCGTATCCGTCGCGTCGGTGTAATTATCTGCCATAAAAATTCCCCCTCTTATTTACGCTAGCTGTAGGCCTTGCGCCAATATGTTAGCCAGCAGCTAGTACAATTATATACCTGCACAGCTAGTTGTCAATACACTAGCCATTAGCATATAAAGACCAAATGGAGTTTGAGCAGCTCAAGCAGATCTATGTGCGGAATTTAAAGCGGTTCAGGAAAGACGCCCGGATGTCGCAAATGCAGCTCGGCCTGCGCTGTAACACCGCGGCCAGTTACATTGGCGAGATCGAAATAGGGCGTAAATTTCCTTCTTTGAAAATGATGGCCAGAATAGCTGACGCTTTGCAAATTTCACCGCATTTATTCCTGCTGGACGGCTCAGGCCAAACCCGCGCCGAATTTCCCCGCCCGATCGCCACCGCCTATATTAAAAGAAGACTGGCCGAACAATTAACCCTGCAGGTAAACAGCACAATTCAGCGCGTCCTGCGCAAGTTTTAGGCAAACGCCGTTACTCCACAGTCACACTTTTGGCCAGATTGCGCGGCTGGTCGACCGAGCAGCCTTTTTCCACCGCGATGTAATAGGCGAGGATTTGTAGCGGCACGACAGCCAGTATCGCGGAAATGCTTTCCGTCGCGTCGGGTATGCGGATCACCTCGTCGGCGACGCGCGTGATGTCGTCATTACTCGCCGAAGCGACGGCGATGAGCTTGCCCTTGCGCGCCTTGACTTCCATAATATTGCCAAGGATTTTTTCGTAACGGCGTCCCTTGAAAGCCAGCACGACTGTCGGCATATTTTCATCGATGAGGGCAATGGGGCCGTGTTTCATTTCCGCGGCGGAGTAACCTTCGGCGTGAATGTACGAGATTTCTTTGAGCTTCAGCGCGCCCTCGAGGGCGATCGGGAAACCCACACCGCGCCCCAGATAGAGCGCGTTGCTGTGTTTATAAAACGCTCGGGCGATGCGCTTGATATTATCCACTTCCGTAAACACTTTGGCGATCTCATTTGGCACGCGTTTCAGATCTTGCAGCATGACCGCCGCTTGCTCGGCCGGCAGGGTGCGGCGCAGCAGTCCCAAATAGACGGTCAGCAGAGACAGCACGACCAGCTGCGTGGTGAAAGCCTTGGTCGAGGCCACGCCGATCTCGCGTCCGGCAAAAGTATAAATGACCATGTTGGAATTGCGCGCGATAGTTGAGGATGGCACATTGACGATAGACAAAACTTTCGCGCCAAGCGACTGGGCTTCGCCGATCGCGGCGATAGTGTCCGCCGTTTCACCGGACTGGCTGATCGTCAGCACGAGTGTTTTTTTATCCAGCACAGGATAGCGGTAGCGGAATTCCGCGGCATAATCCACCTCGACAGAGAGGCGCGCGTATCTTTCCAGTAAATATTCCGCGACCAGGCCGGCATGCCACGATGTGCCGCAGGCCACGATAAAAATCTTG
Source organism: Candidatus Margulisiibacteriota bacterium (assembly GCA_031268855.1). Classification (NCBI taxonomy): domain Bacteria; kingdom Bacillati; phylum Candidatus Margulisiibacteriota; species Candidatus Margulisiibacteriota bacterium. The sequence continues at coordinate 11,974 of JAIRWS010000001.1, forward strand.
TTGATGCCGCTCAAATACTCGCGGTGTTTTTCCAGCTCTTTGAAGATCACCTCGTCATTCTGTGGCGAGATGCGTCCGTCCAGCGTATCCTGCACGGCGTGCGGCTGCTCGTAAATTTCTTTGAGCATGTAATGCGGATATTCGCCTTTTTCGATCGACGACGGGTCGAGCGAAAGCGTCTGCGTTTTGGGGTTCACTTTTTTGCCGCGCAAATTGCGCACTTCGACAGACCGGGGAGTAAGCACGGCGATCTCGTCGTCTTTAAGATAAACGACTTTGTTCGTGTGCTTGATAAAAGAGATCGCGTCCGAGCCGATAAAGTTCTCATCTTTACCCAAACCGATGCACAGCGGCGCGGCGCGTTTGGCCACGACGATCTCGTTTGGCCGATCCTGCGCCAGCACGGCGATCGCAAAAGTTCCTTCGACCTCGCGCAAAGACTGCAAAACCGCTTTGGCCAAATTTCCCGCGTAATATTTGCCGATGAGCGCCGCTAAGACCTCCGTGTCCGTCTCGGAACGAAACAAAATGCCGTCTTCCTGCAGACGGGTCTTTAAAACATTGTAGTTTTCGATAATGCCGTTATGCACAAGCACAATGCGCGCGTCATTATTCTGATGCGGGTGGCAATTTTCCAGCGAAGGACGGCCGTGCGTCGCCCAGCGCGTATGTCCGACCGCGCATTTACCCCTGGGTGGATTTTTCAGTTTTTTCTCAAGGTCTCGAATTTTACCGACAGCCCTAACGATCTCGATTTTCTGGCCGGTATGCACCGCCACCCCCGCGGAATCATAACCGCGGTATTCGAGATATTTCAGGCCATCCACGACCAGCGGCAGAGCGTCCTTTTTGCCCAGATAACCGACTATTCCGCACATAGGCTGCCTCCCCAAAAGAGCAAGTTATCATAACACAATCAAAGCGGCGATTTCCACGTTAAAAATATTTTTCTAACGCCGCCCCAGCTGCCCCAGATATTTTCCGCGCAGGTTACTCACGGCAGAATGAATGTCCTCGGCATACTGACTGAGCACATCCTGACAGGCGTCGGGAAAAATATTTTCCGGCTTGAATAATTCATAACTATGAATATGAAACGTGTCCGCCAGTTTAACCACAGTGGCCGGTGACAGCCATTTGGCGCCGCGCTCAATACTGCTCAGAAACGTGATAGAAATATTCACTTTTTCCGCCAGCAGGGCCTGCGACCAATTAAGACGGAGGCGATGTCTTTTTATGTTCGCTCCCAAAATTTTAAGCAAATCCTGTTTTTTCATGTATGCACCTCATAGATAATGCTATTGCGCTATTAGATTGACATAAAGAATCTGATAAGGTATAATATGAATCTATTAGAGCAATTAATTTGAAGGGGGTATTTTTATGACTATAGCGACAGGCCGGCCAATGCTGGCGAGTGACATTAACGATCTGACTTTTTTTCCGATAGGCGCTATTTTGCAGTTTAGCGGCAGCGAATACAGCAGATTGACCAGCGCCAGAACGGCAGACAATAAAGCGATCTGGACGCTGTGCGACGGCACAAGCGTCAACGGAATAACCGTGCCAAATCTGGTGGATAAATTCCTGCGCGGCAGTTTGGCGGCCGGCGCGTCCGGCGGCGCGGACAGCCGGGACGTGTTCCTGGCCGAGACCAATCTCCCCTCGCACACGCATGAAACGACAAGCCTGACCGTAGGCAACCTTGACCCGAAAGGACTTTCGATAGCCTCAAGCGGTGAACATACCCATTCGGGTAGCGGCTCAACAGGCGCCACTGGCAGCGGCGGACACACGCATACCGTTTCCGGCACGACAGGAGAAATATCGGGTAGCAATCACGCCACTATAACCAATGAAGATGGTTCAAATAGGGTTGCTTCCGGGAGGGCGTCGCTTGCGACTAATACTGGCGCGAATAGCTGGAATGCAACGGGCGACAGTGATAGCCAGGTTAGAAACCTTAAAATAGACTTTGCGCACACACATACCTTTTCGGGTTCCACTGCTAATAATGACGGAACACATTCTCACAATGTCAGTATAACCACCACCGAAAACGGCGGCTCACATTCACATGCGGTTACCGGCAGCATCACCGGCGGCAGCGTCGGCGGCACGCTGGGCAGCGCTGGAGAGGGCAGGGCGTTCAGCGTTAATACTGTGCCGAGTTATTACAGCGTGGTTTATATTATGAAAGTGGCGTAAGTTTTTCTTCTTTGCTGTTTGATCTTAAAGATATTACCGCCATTTTTTGTAGTAATTTGTAAACAATTCCAAATTTCTGGCGAACAACTTTATTTTAACACACTTCATTCTTCTTCCGCCTTGATCACGCCGACGTCGACTACTTTATCGCCGCTGTCGAGCTTGATGAGGCGGACGCCCATCGCCGCGCGGCCCTGCTCGGAAACGTCTTTGACTTTTTGGCGGATGACCACGCCGCTGGAAGTGACCACGATCAAGCTGTCTTTTTCACCGGCAATGCGCATTTTCACAGCCCGATCTTTGTCGCGCAGGGTGACGCAGCGCACGCCGCGGCCGGCGCGGCCCTGACAGCGGTATTCATCAACTTTAGTACGCTTGCCGTAACCGCTTTGCGAAACGATCACCGCGTAATTGTCCCGGTCTTTTTTCTCCAAAATATCCATAGACACCACATGGTCGCCCTTGTCCAGCGCAATACCTTTAACGCCCGCGGCATTGCGCCCCATAGCGCGCACAGCGCCCTCGTCAAACCGGATAATCACACCGTTGGCCGTCGTGATCAGAACATCTTTGCTGCCATCGGTGCGCGCCGCCCAATCCAGCGAATCGCCGTCATCCAGCGTAATGGCAATTACGCCGCTGCGCCGGATATTCTCAAAATCTGTCACTTCGGTTTTCTTGACCGTGCCTTTTTGGGTCGTCATAAAAAGATACTGGCCGGGCCTGGTAAAATCAGCCACCTCTATCGTCGCGGTGATTTTTTCACCCTCTTCTAGCTGCACAAAATTCGTGATCGCCTGGCCTTTGCTGTTGCGGCTGGCGTCCGGTATCTCGTAAACTTTGACGCGGTAAACCTTGCCTTTGTTGGTGAAAATCACCATGTAGCTGTGCGTGTTCGTAACGAAAATCGAGTCGATCTGATCTTCCTCGCGGGTTTCCATGCCGGTCACGCCGCGGCCACCGCGCTGCTGATTGCGGAAAGCCGTTACAGGCATACGTTTAATAAAGCCGTTGCGCGTCATAAACACCGCGACATCTTCCTCGGGGATCAGATCTTCGATATTCAGCTCCTCGATCTTGCCCAAGATCCGCGTGCGCCGCGCGTCGCCGTATTTTTCTTTGATTTCCGCCAGCTCGGTTTTGATAATTTTCATCACGCGGTTTTTTTTCGCCAGAATATCCTCATAGTCAGCGATCTGTTTTTTAGTTTCGTCATAGTCCTCGCGTATCTTGCCGGACTCCAGCGCGGTCAGCCTTTGCAGTTTCATGTCGAGAATCGCGTTCGCCTGTTTCTCGGTCAGCTTAAATTTTTTCATCAAGCCGTCGCGGGCTTCCGGCACCGTTTTGGATTTTTTAATCAGCGCGATCACCGCGTCCAGATTGTCCAGCGCGATCAGCAAGCCCTCTAAAATATGCGCCTTGTCTTTGGCTTTGTTCAGCAGGAACTGCGTGCGGCGCGTGACGACCGAAATACGGTGCTCAACAAAATTCTGCAAAATCTCTTTCAGCGTGCAGACTTTGGGAATGCCGTCCACGAGCGCCAGCTGGATCGTATTAAAATTCACCTGCAAGTTGGTGTGTTTATAAAGCTGATTAAGGACGATTTCCGGGCTGGCGTCTTTTTTCAATTCAATATAAATACGCATACCCTGCTGGCCGGATTCGTCACGCAGATCGGCGATATTTTGAATTTTTTTGTCCTTAACCAAATCGGCGATGCGGATGATCAGCTCTGCTTTATTGACCTGATAGGGCAGTTCGGAAACGATAATGCACTCGCGGTCTTTTTTCTGATGCGCCGGCTCGACGGACACCTGCGCGCGCACAGTTACCGAACCGCGGCCGGTCAGATACATATTACGCACGCCATCCGTCCCGCAAATATTGCCGCCTGTCGGAAAATCGGGGCCTTTGATAAACATGAGCAGGGAGTCGTCGGGCAGCTTGGGACTGTCGATCAGCGCGGCCAGTCCGTCGCAGATCTCGCCGAGATTGTGCGGCGGAATATTCGTCGCCATACCGACCGCGATGCCGGATGTACCGTTGACCAAAAGATTGGGAATGCGCGTCGGCAAAACCACCGGCTCGCGCAGGGACTCGTCATAATTGGGCATGAAGTCCACGGTGTCGAGATCGAGATCGGCCATCAGCTCCTCGGAAATTTTGGCCAAACGCGCCTCGGTGTAACGCATCGCCGCGGGCGCGTCGCCGTCGACCGAACCAAAGTTGCCCTGCCCGTCGATCAGCGGATAACGCAGACTGAATTCCTGCGCCATGCGCACCAGCGTATCGTACACGGAAGTGTCGCCGTGCGGATGATACTTGCCCAGCACATCACCGACAGTTGTCGCGGATTTTTTGTGCGGCTTATCGCGCGTGATGCCGTTCTCGTACATCGAGTAGAGGACACGGCGGTGCACCGGTTTCAAGCCGTCACGCACATCGGGCAAAGCGCGCCCGACGATTACGCTCATCGCGTAATTGATATACGAAGTCTGCATTTCATCTTCGATCAGCAGCGGCTTGACCCGCAGGTTGGCCGCCTCCAGATTTTCCGGTTGTTTGATTTCTTTTTTTTCTTTCGGATTTTCTTTTTTGTCTTTTTTGTCCGCCATTTTTTCTCCTATATATCCAGCCACTTCACGCTATTGGCGCGCTCTTGAATAAAACGTTTGCGCGGCTCGACTTCGGAGCCCATAAGTATGGAAAAAATCTCGTCAGCGCGCACCGCGTCTTCCATTTTGACCTGCAATAAAACCCGATTTTGCGGGTCCATGGTCGTCGACCAGAGCTGGTCGGGATTCATTTCGCCCAGACCTTTGTAGCGCTGTACAGACACACTGTCTTTACCAATTGTCTTGACAGCGCTGTCTTTCTCCTCGTCAGAATAAGCGTACTGCAATTGCTTGCCTTTTTTGATGAGGTAAAGCGGCGGCTGCGCGGCATAAAGACAGCCCGCCTCGATGACTTTTTTGGCATAGCGGTAAAAGAAAGTCAGGAGCAGCGTGCGAATATGCGCGCCGTCTACATCGGCGTCAGTCATAATGATAATTTTGTGATAACGCAGATACTGCAAAACCCTCTCCAGCTCATTTTGCGAAGCCGCGTCCGGTACGGTGTCGTCGTCCGCGTCATCATTGCGCGCGGAGAGCTTGTCAAAAACTTCCGGCCCGATCGCCGAGATCATATTTTTCAGCTCCTCGTTTTCCAGCACTTTATCCAGACGCACTTTTTCGACATTGAGTATTTTGCCGCGCAGGGGCAGGATCGCCTGAAAATTACGGTCGCGCCCCTGTTTGGCGGAACCGCCGGCCGAGTCGCCCTCTACTATATACACCTCGCATTTGGAGGCGTCGCGGTTGATACAGTCGGCCAGCTTGCCGGGCAGCGAGGAGCCTTCCAGCGCGGATTTGCGGCGGGCAAGGTCTTGCGCGTTGCGCGTGGCGTTGCGCACCCGCTGGGCGATCAGACATTTATTGACTATCGCCTTGCCGATCGCCGGATTGGCCTCAAAAACATCCGTCAAGCCGGTGTCGACCACGCTGTCCACAATGCCTTTGATCTCGCTGTTGCCGAGCTTGGATTTAGTCTGGCCTTCAAACTGCGGATTGGGCGCTTTGACGGAAACGATCGCCGTCAAACCCTCGCGCACATCGTTGCCGGTAAACAGCTCGTCTTTTTTGAGATTGAGCAGCTCATATTTTTTGGCAAAATTATTAATCGAGCGGGTCAGCGCCGTGCGAAAACCGGACAAATGCGTGCCGCCCTCGCGCGTGCGGATATTATTTACAAAAGTCAGCATCGTCTCATCGTAATAATCTTTGCAGTAATGCAGGGACACTTCCACATCCACACTGTCCTGCTCTTTGTGAATATAGAGCGGCTTTTTGATCAGCGGCTCCTTGGCCTCGTCGATATGCTCAATATACTCGACGATGCCGCCTTCAAAACAATAAACTTCTTTTTTTTCGGTTTTTTCACGGCAGTCGGTGAAAATAATCTGCAACCCTTTATTCAAATAAGCCGTCTCTTTAAAGCGCGTGGCCAGCGTGTCAAAACTGAAATCCAGTGTTTCAAAAATCGTTTTGTCCGGCAGGAAACGAACTATTGTGCCGGTTGTTTTTTGTTTGGCTTCGTCCTTGAACTCGCCGATTTTTTTGACCGGAATTCCTTTGTGATACGTGTTCTTATAAACTTTCTTGTCGCGGTGCACCTCGACTTCCAGGGTTTCGGACAGCGCGTTGACGACCGAAGAGCCAACACCGTGCAAACCGCCGGAAACTTTGTAGCCGGTCTTGTCAAATTTGCCGCCCGCGTGCAGCGTGGTCAGCACCACCTCGACGGCAGGAATTTTGGCCTTGTCGTGAAAATCAATCGGTATGCCGCGGCCATTATCTATGACCGTACAATAACCGCTTTTCTCGAGAATAATTTCGATCTCGGTGCAGCATCCGGCCAGCGCCTCGTCCACAGAATTGTCGACAATTTCATAAACCAGATGATGCAGGCCGTAGCGGTCTGTCGAACCGATATACATACCCGGCCGCTGCCGCACCGCTTCCAAGCCCTCTAAAATTTTGATGCTGCGCGCGTCGTACTTGTGAGATTCCGCCATTATTCCCCTCAGTTTTTGTAAAGCAATTTGTATAATTTTTTCGGCAAATGTTCTCTAATGATATTATCATTTATTTTATCCGGCGTAAAACCAGTCCGGAGCAGAACATACTTGACAGCGGCGGATTTTTCCGGCGCGCGCCACAGTCCGAAAAAGATCTCTTCCTGCAAAACAGCAAGCACGCCGTTGAAACGCGCTTCGCTCACCCGCGGCAGAGCATCTTTGACATCGCGGTACCGCGCCCACGGCGCTTCGTTCAGGCAGTGCAAAATCTGCGCGTCGATCTTTTGGTCTTTTTTATTTTGACAGAGAATGCAGACCCGGCCGCCACCCCAAAATTTTTGGCCGCACACCGCGCAGATCTTTTGCTGATAAAATTTATCCGGTCTGCCGGATTTTTGCGGCTCAATATAACCGGTCGCTTTGATTTTTATTTCTTTGACCGCGATCCGCGGGCAAAGCGCCTGGCATTTGTCGATAATGGTCTGCCGAAAATACTGTCCCTGCTGCGCCCAGGCCGCCGAAGCCGCCGCCAGAAACAGTGTTTTGTTTTTATAAGCGCAGGGCTGGAGTTTGAGACTGCCGCCGGCAACCTGCGGCCAAACATTTTTCAGCGTTTCCAGCGCCAGCCCGTCGCGCAGCTGATAATTACTGCCCAGCAGCCGCTGGAGTATCTCGCCGAGAGAGTTCATGAGCGGTAATTATAACATCTACAACTCCTTAAACAATCTCGGATAATCCGTCCGTCCATCCACAATATGATAAATAAAAATTGTGTCTTCCAGCAAACGATAAAAACAAAGATACTCGCCGCAAACCAGCGTCCGAAAGCCCCGGGCTTGCAGGATTTCATCACGGCAGATAAAACCTAACGCGGGGCATTTCAGCAAGTGTTCCAGCGCGGAGTAAATTTTATTGGTTATTTTCCGCGCGGAATTTGCGCCAGCCAGCCGCCAATACACAGACGCGATTTCTTTTAGTTCGGCCTGCGCCGGAGAGAGGATTTGCAGCTTAAGCCTTTTTGCGGGCATAGATTTTTTCCAGCTGCGCTCTGGATTGTTCTATTGTATAGCCAGTGTCGCCGGCCAAACGGAACCGCTCGGCGCTTTCCACTTTGTTGCGCAAACGCAAAGTCTCCTCGCGTCTCTCAAAAGCCTCTACGTCCATCACGACCAGATCGCCCTCGCCGTTTTTAGTTATATAAATAGGCTCCTGAGTCTCCTGCGCCAGCGCGGAAATAGCGCCGTAATTGTTACGCAGGCTGGTAGACGATTTGATTATCATTTTGCCCCTTTGCTATATAAATTATTTTGTTATTATTATAGCATAATTCTTGTATATAAATTAGACTATCCGGCCATTGTCCACCTTGATAATTTTCATACCCTCCAGCAGTTCCGGCGCGAAACGGCTGGTGTCCGTGATCGTAAAAATTTTTTGGCTGCCCGGCGCGATGGCTGTAATTATCTTATTCAAGCGCGTTAAATCCAGCTCCAGCAGCACATCGTCGACCAGCACAAGCGGCGGGTCGTTTAGTTTTTGCCGCTTGATCTTAACCTCAGCGCATTTAAGCGCCAGAGCGATCAGCCGTTTTTGCCCCTGCGAACAAAAATCCGCGGCTTTATTTTCATTCAGGTAAATTTCAAAATCGTCGGTGTGCGGGCCGAAATGCGTGCGGCCAAAACGCAGGTCTGCCGCGCGCGAATTTTGCAGCGCCTGGATATTTTTCTGCCCGTCGCTCAAGGTTTCCGTCTTGTACTTCAAGGCCAGCGCGCCCGCAAAACCCATGTCCTTGTAGAACTGCGCGGCCTCGCGCGCGAAAAACTCCAGATATTCCTGACGCTTGACCATGATCCGCGCGGCGTTGTCCGCCAGCTGCGCGTCCCAGACGGACAAACTGTCTACGCCGCTCATTTCGACTCCGCTCAATGAGCGGACGCGCAAATTTTTTAATAACTCGTTGCGCTGTTTCAACGCGCGGACATAGAGCTGCAAAGCGCGGCAGTAGTCCGGCTCGGTCTGCGAGATCACCACATCAAGATATTTACGCCGCTGCAGAGGCTGGCCGTGAATGATCTCCAGATCGGACGGCAAAAAAAACACGCTGTTCACGCGGCCCAGCAATTCCGAAGCGCGGCTCAAAGTTTCCTCGTTTATTTTTATCACGCGCCCCGCGCCGCGCTCCTGCCGCAGCGCGACGGTCAGCGGCGGATGTGGAGCGCAGTGTCCTGCGGGTACGCAGTCGAAACGCCCGCGCAGCGCAAACCCCGCTTGACCGCGGCGAATACATTTGTTCAGGCCGTTCACGATCCTCGAGCGGCTCGTGGCCAGAATATCTATGGCCTCCAGCACATTAGTCTTACCAGCGCCGTTCAAACCCACAAGCAAATTATTGTCCGCAAAATCCAGCGTGGCGTTTTCGTAATTGCGGAAATTTAACAGCCAGAGATGTGTAATTTTCATAGGCATGTTATTATAACGGAAAATATTTGCAACACCACAAGAAAATTAACGATAGAGGTTTATGCAAACCAAGCTACTGGCGGAACAAATTCGGAAACTTTGGTGGAAGTTTGAGCCCGGGGATTACGTGCGGCTGGTCGGAATTACGCGCAGACTTGAAAACGTTATCCAGCTGCTGGAATTAACCTCTCCGCCGCAAGCTTACACTTTGTTTTTCTTTTTCTATGGAAACGCTCCCTATGATCGGGTTATGGATTTGTTGTATAAATTACGCGCTTACGCCGAAAACGGCGAAAATCCGCAGCTGGCCGCTAAAATGAAGCAGACCATATTTCCTCTGCACAAGGCGTTACACGAATTAAAAGCGTATCTTGTCGAATATATGCATAAAGACGATCTCGCGGCGCCGGCAGAACGCCAGGCTCTGCTGGCGGAACTGATCCAGAAAATCCAGCAGTCGGACAAACAAATCAGGCAAAGCCTCGCCGCAATATTAGATCTTCTGCACAGTTTGCTGGATTTCAATCATTTTTTAAGATAAACCGGCGTGGCGGCGAGCGGCCAGCGCAGATGTTCGCTGCAACGGCCTTCCGGCGCCAGCAAAATTTTGATAGTCTCCGCCGCTTGTTTTTGCCGCAGGGCGGCGCGGATAGTTTTTTCCACAAAGACGTGATGATTGCAGTCTTTGCTGATATGCGCCAGCATGACCGCGCGGGTCTTGCGGGAAGCCTCGCCGCGCACCACGCGCGCGACAATGCGCGCCGCCTGTTCGTTGGAGAGATGTCCGCGATCGCTGAGATTGCGCTCGATGATCCGCGCCGGACGCCGCGAAGTTTTTTCGCGTAGCACATCGTGATTGGCTTCGAGAAACAAAAAATCGCAGTCGTGAATGTCCCGGTAAATGCGTTCAGGCAGCGCGCCGAGATCGGTAAAATAAGCCGCGCGAAAACCGCTGTGCTCGAATAAAAAACCGGTATTGCCGGCCTCGTCATGCGGCACTTGAAAAGTTTTAACTTTTAAACTGCCAAACTTTTCTTTTTCCCGCAGGAAATTTAGCTGACAGTCCGCCAGATCGCAGCCGAGTTTTTGCGCCTCGGCGCAAGTCGCGCGGGTCAGCCAGACCGGCATACGGTATTTCCGCGCCAGTTTTCCCGCGCTTTTGATATGATCGCCGTGCGCGTGCGTGATCAGCAGGCGTCCGATACTTGCGGGAGAAATGTTTTTTTCCAGCAGGCGTTCCTCTATTCTTTTGAGCGGAATACCGGCGTCGACCAGCAGGGTCTCGCCGCCCAAGATCAAGAGCGAGCTATTGCCGCTGCTACCGGACGCCAGACTGCAAAACTCAAACATCAAAAAGCCAGCCGGCTGTCTAAAAAATAGTCCGGTCTGGCGATCGGCGAATTTTTTTCTCTCAAGACCAGTTCCGTGCCGTACTCGCAGACCAAAAGATTGTCGATGAGCTCCGGCAGGGAGTTGACCTTGCGGGTCTGTACGATCAGTCCGGGATAATAATACAGGCGCCGCACGATCTTGTCGCCGGCGTGGTCTTTGTAGCTGTACTCGCTGATATCCTGCGGCATACCGTACAGGACTTTCATTTCGAGAATGCCGTCTGTCGGCCGCAGGCCGGCGCCGGTTTCATAAACGATTTTGTCCGAATAACCGGCCAGCATATTGCCAGTGTACAGCCCGACCGCGATTACTTTTTTATTTTCGTCAAAATAAAAATAGATGCGGTTTTCCGGCTGCTGCGCCAGAAAAACCTGCGTTTTGTCGTTGACATTAAGCGGATACGGCAGGCCGGTAATTTCCTGCCGGCCCCATCCGCCGACAAAAGGATATTTTTGCGCGACATTCTCAAAAGTCTCACCCAGCGCGATGCCGCCAATAATGGTCTCCGCGCTCAGCCACGCCGCCAGGATTAAACAGAAAAATATTTTTTTCATCGCGCAAATTATAACACAGCCTCTCGCGGCCGCGGTATCCGCGCATTTGTTTTTCGCTTTTTTTCTCCTTATAATAAGCGCATGTTCCAAAAGGTCGCTTTTGTCGGGCTGGGGCTGATCGGCGGCTCTATCGCCCGCGCCATACGCCAAAAATATCCAGCCACGTGGATCGCCGCGAAAACGGCGTCGTCCAAAACTCTGGCCTACGCCTACGACAGCGGCCTGGTGCAGGAAACGCCGGGCAATATCACCGCGCTGTGCCACGACGCCGATCTGATAATTGTCGCCACGCCGCTTGAGCTGATCGTTCCTTATGTGAAACAAATTTACCTCACGGCCAAGCCCGACGCGATCATCCTCGACACCGGCTCGACCAAAGGCCAGATCGTCGGCGCGCTCAAAAAATATTCCGCTAAATTTATCGGCTGCCACCCGATGTTCGGCAGCGAAAAGACCGGCATTGCCTGCTCCTCGGCTGAATTGCTGCGAGGCGCGCGCATTATTTTCACGCCGTACAAAAACACGCCGCGCGGCAAACTGCTGGCCGTCCTGCAATTTTTTAAGTCGCTCGGCGCGCGCCCCTGCCAAGCTGACGCCCGCGAACACGACGCCGCGGTCGCGGCTGTCTCGCACACGCCGTATTTTAACGCCGTGGCCCTGCTGCAATTGGCCGACAATGACACCAAGCGCGCTCTGGCCGCGACCGGTTTTCAGTCCTGCACGCGCGTCGCGGAGTCCGACCCGCTGTGGGGCGTGGAAGTCGCGCGCACCAACCGCCGCGAGGTGCTGCGGCATTTGAAAAAACTCCAGCGCGAAATTTCCTGGCTCGAACAATTGATCGGCCACGGCGACTACAAAGGACTGAAAGAATATCTGGAGTTTGGCCGGCAGATCAGAAGGGTAATTTATAAATGAAAATTTGTTTTTCCTGCGGCGGCACGGGCGGACACATTTACCCGGCTTTAGCGATTGCGGAGAAATTTACGGATTGTTTTTTCATCGGCTCGCGGCGGCTGGAAAAAACCCTGGCGCCGCAGGCCGGCCACCGGTTTTACGAAATACCGGCCAGCAGCAAAGATCCGCGCGCGGTAATGGCCGGATTTTATCAAGCCCTGAAGATCCTCGCGCGCGAAAAGCCCGATCTGGTCATAGCGACCGGCGGCTATGTAACCGTGCCGGTCATTTTGGCGGCCAAACTGCTTGGCAAAAAAGTCTATTTGCAGGAGCAAAATATTTTGCCCGGCCGTGTCAATCGTTATTTGAGCCATCTGGCCGCCAAAGTTTTCATCGCTTTTGCCGGCGCGGCTAAGTATTTTCCCAGAAATAAAGCCGTCTTAACAGGGAATCCGGTTCGTAAAGACATACTTAACGTTGGTTTTTCGCCAAATAACACGAAAATTTTGGTTTTTGGCGGGTCATTATCGGCAAAAAGCCTAAATATTGCCACAAACGCCCTTAAAACCAGCGAAGCACTACTTAACACAATCGTGCACCTGGATGGCACAAATTATCAACATAACATGGCCGATTTGTACAGCAACGCTAAACTATGCGTCTGCCGCGCGGGGGCGACCACGCTGTCAGAATTGGCGGCTGTTGGCCTGCCTTCTATATTGATACCATATCCCCAGGCCGCCGATAATCATCAAGAGTTCAACGCGCGGTATTTTACCGAACGCGGCGCGGCTGTCCTTTTGCTGGATAAAGATCTGACCGCGGATTCTCTCGCCGCCGCGATCGCCAGGATCGACAACCCCGAAACCCTGACCAGAATGTCCAACGCCGCCAAAACTTTGCATTTCAAAAACGCCGCGGAAAAAATAAAAGATTTTATTGTCGGGCAATATACCCGCAGATTTGAAAAACTTGACGGTTAATATTTTCGGCAAAAGAAAAGACATTTTAATCAAAATAGCATAAAATATAGCCGATGGACAGACGAGTATTACTTAAAAAACTAGGGTTCTTACCAAAAGAGAACACTAAAGGTATATATCGTAAGATATATACACAGAAATACGCAATTGAAGTAGATTTTAACAACAACACTATTGACTATGGCAAAAAAATAAGAAGCGACAGTAAAACTACGCAAAACTTTTCTCAACCTGAAAACTTTGTTATCCTAGAATGCGTGAATCGTTTACTAGAAAAAGGCTATAAACCACAAAGCATTATTTTGGAAAAAACATATTCCGCAGGGCATGGCACTTCGGGTCGGCTTGACATCTGTGTGAATCGTCCCGACGATTCGGAATACCTATTGATCGAATGTAAAACATACGGCAAGGAATTTGATGCGGCATTTAGGCGCATGAAAGAAGATGGTGGACAGTTATTTACTTATTTCAAATTTAGTAATAAAGCCGCTGTTATTCTGCTTTATGCTTCAGAACTAAAAGACGGTAAAATTGTTTACCGCAACGAAATTGTAAAAATTGAAGACGATTACCGTACAGGCGATGTCAAGGATTTTTATGAGAGATGGAACAAGCTGACTAAAGATAACGGCGTTTTTGATGAATGGGTAAAACTCTACAATTTTGAAAGCAAAGCGTTGACCCCAGAACAGTTAAAACCTATCGGGAAAGAAGACAGCAGTATTATCTTCAATAGTTTTTTGGAAATATTGCGGCATAATGTCGTCTCGGACAAACCCAATGCCTTTAACAAGATATTTACCTTATTTCTGTGCAAGATATATGATGAAAAGAATACTAAACCCAATAAGGAGTTGGCTTTTCAGTGGTTTTATGCACCTTATCAATATGAGGGAATAAATTACCCGCCGGATGATCATATTTCTTTTCAGAAGCGATTGACAGATCTTTACAAAAAGGGAATGAAAGAATTTTTAGAAAAAGAAGTAACCGATATTTCAGATACCGAGTTTGAAAACAAATATGGTGATGTCAGTGAAGATATTCGTAAAAAAATATTGGATGACCTTACGGAAATCCGCTTAAAAAAGAACAACGAATTCGCGATTAAAGAAGTTTTTGACAATGATTCGTTTGAAGAAAACGCAAAAGTTGTAAAAGAAGTTGTAGAGCTATTGCAGGGCTATAAGATTCGTTACGCCGCTAAACAGCAATATTTATCCGATTTTTTTGAGTTGTTGCTTGGAACTGGATTAAAACAAGAATCAGGACAATTTTTTACACCTGTACCGGTAGCCCAGTTTATTATTAAAAGCTTACCCGTTGGCAATATTGTTCAAAGCAAGTTGCAAAAAATGGAAAAAGACGCTTTTTTGCCTCATATTATTGATTATGCCGCCGGTAGCGGCCATTTCATAACGGAAAGTATGCATGAATTACAAAATTCATTAGAAAATATTGATTCCAATAAATTATTTGGAGACGCCAAAAAGTTTGTTGATAAAGCAAAAACCTATCCATATGATTGGGCGTACAACTATGTTTATGGCATAGAGAAAGATTACCGTTTAATAAAAGTCAGTAAAGTTGGTTGTTATCTTCATGGTGATGGCTTGGCACAAGTAATACACAGCGACGGTTTGGGAAATTTCAAAAACACCAAAGAATACAAAGGTCTTCTTACAAAAACTGATAAGGATTTTCCGCAGGAAAACAGGCAGTTCGACATACTTGTTTCCAACCCGCCCTATTCGGTTTCGACATTTAGAAATAACGCAAGCAAATTTTATGGCAAAGATGATTTTGGGCTTTACGATAGTCTTACTGATAACAGTAGCGAAATTGAATGTCTGTTTATTGAACGCGCTAAACAATTACTGAAAGACGGCGGTGTAGCTGGCATTATTTTACCAAGTTCTATTTTGAACAATGAAGGTATTTATACTCAAGCTCGTGAAATCATTTTGCGATATTTTGAAATTATCGCTATCACCGAGCTAGGTGGCAATACGTTTTTAGCAACAGGCACAAATACAGTTGTATTGTTTTTGCGGCGCAGGAACAATTATGACAGTATAAATCTGCGAAAATCCGTAGAACGGTTTTTTGACGATTTTCAAGATGTAACCCGCAATGGTATAGAAAAACCTGTTTTGCAATATATTAATCATGTTTGGAAAGGAATAACACTTGACGATTATGTTACGTTATTGAAAAAAAAGCCTAACAACGCTGTTGTCAATCATGAAATTTATAAGGAATATCGTGCAAAAACTCCTGCTGGAATAGAAAAAGATTTCTGGAATATGGTCATTACAATTGAAAAGGAAAAATTGTTCTATTTTATTTTGGTCTATCCGCAAAAAGTAGCGGTGGTAAAGACTGGCAGCAGGGATGCTGAAAAACGCTTTTTAGGTTACGCGTTTTCCCATCGTCGCGGAAATGAAGGCATTCACCCGATACAGCGGGGCAAAACCATTGAGGAATGTACTCGTCTATTCGATGATATGCGTTTTGATAATCCTGAAAAGGCAAGTACTTATATTTACAATGCATTCAAAAATAAATATCCGGCCATTGGCGATTCATTAAGAAACAATGTTTTCTATATGGATTTGATTGATATGCTTACTTTCGACAGAGTTGGTTTCGATAAAAATATTTCGCTTTCGATTAAGAAAAAAGTAACGATTGAAAGCAACTGGAGAATTGTAAAATTAAGTGAAGTTACAAAAATAGATTATGGGACACGAATAGTCAAAGCAACCGGCGAAGGAACTATTTATCCTGTATACGGTGGGGGCGGAGAAACATTTAAAACAGATACATTTAACAGAAAAAACACATTTATTATCTCCAGATTCGGAATGTCGCCTGAATGTATCCGATTTGTTCCAGGAATGTTTTTCTTAAATGACTCAGGAATGACAATAGACACTTTAAATAAAGAAGCTTTAAATCTATCATACCTTAATTATTATCTTTATTTGAATCAAGAAATGGTTTATTGTTGCGGCAGAGGTGTTGCCCAAAAGAATATTGACATTGATGCTTTTAATTCTATTCCTATTCCCCTTCCTCCGCTCGAAATTCAACAAAAAATCGTTTCCGAAATAGACGTTCTGGAAAAGAAAGAGGCGGAGGCGAAAGAGGGGATGGTAAGTTTGAGAAAAAGTATTGATCGTGTTTTAGAAACAAAATCAGCAGAAAAGTATAAAGTGGGCGATATTTTGACTTTGGAATATGGTGCGGCTTTGCCTGAAAACAATCGAATAAAAGGCGAGTTTCCTGTGATGGGTTCGAATGGAATTGTCGGCCATCACAATGAATATTCGGTAAAAAGTCCGGCAATTATTGTTGGACGTAAAGGTTCTGCGGGTAAAATAACTTATATTGATAAAAATTGTTTCCCGATAGACACGGCTTTTTATGTGAAACTTATTAAAAATAAATATCACCCAAAATTGATTTATTTCGCTTTACAAAAAGCAGGGTTAGAAAATTTATCAGGCGGTACAGGCGTTCCTGGACTGAACAGGAATGCTGTTTACTCAAAAACCATTTCTCTTCCCCCATTCTCCGAACAGCAGAAAATTGTTGCCAAAATCGAAAAAATTGAGGCGCAAATAGACAAATTGCGGCAGCAATTAGCAAGTATTCCTAAGCAAAAAGAAATCATTTTGAAAAACTATTTATAACATACATTGCTCATTATTTAAAAATTGGAGTACACGATTAATGAAACAAAAAAGAAAATCAAAATACTATGTAATAACAGAGGAAGATATCAATAAAGCATTAGCCAAGTCTGCGCTATTAACTGAGCAAGAAATTAGCTTTCTGCGCAGTTCGTATAGCTACGTTGGCGGTGGGCTGACGATAAAGCAAGCCATTTTTTTTAGGAGTATCCAAAGAAAAATCAAGAAAAGTGAAAGTCTAAACGGCGAGTTCTGGAACAAATAATCAAGTCGTTCGTAAAAGCGTAAGCAATTGACGCAAACTTTTTTTTACCTATATAATAACTCACTAAACAAGGAGAACAAAAATGACGAAACGCACCTTTCAGCCCAAAGCCCTGCGGGAAAAACGCAAAAAAGGTTTTTTGTCGCGGATGAGCACGGCCAATGGCAAAAACGTTGTCCGCCGCCGGCGCGCCAGAGGCAGAAAGCGTTTGACCGTTTAGACGGCGTGTTCCCGACGCTGACCAAGCAGGCCGATTTTGCGGCCGTTTACGCGGGACAGAAACAGGTCAGCAAAAGTTTTGTGCTGTTTTATTTACCCCACGCAGAATTCCGCTATGCGGTAGTGGCCTCGAAAAAAACTATCGGCAACGCTGTCCAGCGCAATCGCGCCAAGCGGCTTTTACGGGAATTGGTCAGATTTGCGGACACTTCAACTTCGCTCAGCGCCCGCTTAAAAGGGCGTTTGATTTTGGTGGCGCGCGCGGGAACGTTGAAAAATAAATTTGCGGAGCTGCAGGCCGAGCTGGAAAAATGCTTAAAAAACTGGTTATCCGTTTAATTCGGGTCTATCAATTTTTTAGCCAGCGGCTGCCCCTGCGAGCTTGCCGGTTTTACCCGACCTGCTCGGAATATATGATCTTGAGTTTAGAAAAATACGGCCTCGCGCGCGGGCTCTGGCGCGGGTTAAAAAGGATTATCCGCTGCCGTCCCGGACAGCCAGGCGGCGAAGATTGGCCGTAGCTTTTTATATTTTTGCCGGGAAAGGAGAGTGAAAATGAATAATTTTTTTATTGAGGTCTTAAAACTTTTTGGCGCAAATCTAAATTATGGTCTGGCGATTATTCTGCTGACGCTGCTGATCAAACTTATTTTCTGGCCGCTGACCGCCAAGCAATTTGAGTCCATGGCGGCCATGCGTAAAATCCAGCCCAAACTCAAAGAATTACAGGAAAAATACCGCAGTGACCCGCAGACCCTGCAGAAAAAAATGCTGGAGCTGTACAAAACCCACAATATGAATCCCCTGTCCGGCTGTCTGCCGATGTTGATCCAGCTGCCGATCTTGTTCGCGCTGTACGCCGCGTTGAATTCTGTGGCGTTCATCAATTTCGACGGCGGCAAAGATTTTTTGTGGATCAACGATATTTCCTTTAAAGAAACCCAGGATTTTGCCGTATTTCAGCGGGAAAATCAGCGCGGGATTTCCGACACGCGCGAAACACGGGAAAAAGCGCTGGCCAATATTATTGTGAAAAAACAATACACCGGCGTGAATTCCAAATTTCCGGTGGCGGCGCCTCTGCTGGCGATACTGGTGGCCTTGACCACTTATTTCAGCCAAAAGACTATGGGCATGGACAAAGAGCAGGAAAAAATGATGCTGATGATGCCGGTAGTGATGCTGGTCGTCTGTCTGAATTTGAGCGCGGGCATTTCAATTTATTTGCTCATGTCCAATTTATTTGCCGGCCTGCAGCAGGTCTATATGCTGAAAAAACTGCCGCCGCAGACGATCGACGTTAAACAAATTAAGTAAAATTATACAAAGGAGAAAATTATGTTTGGAATTTTTGGCAAGAAAGAAGATACTGTCACGGAACCCGCCGTTGAAGCCGTCGTGGAAAGGCCGCAGCGCGAAACCCTGGAGATCACTTCCGCAATTACGGACAACGCGCGGCTGACGCTGCTCGATATTTTAAAAACAATGGGCTTGAATGTCGATGTTGTCGTAAAAGAAAACCGCGAGAACACCATTTCGCTGGAAATCACCGGCGCGGAAGATCTGGGTATTGTGATCGGCAAGGCCGGCAGCACTTTGCAGGCCCTGCAATTATTGCTGTCCAATATTTTAAGCCGCAAATATCAGAAGAAGGCTTTCGTGCATCTGGACGCCAACGATTATAAGGTCAAGCAGGAGCAGACCATTATCGCCGCGGCCAACGACGCCGCCGATGTCGCCGAGCGCGAAAATGTGCAGATCGTCCTTGACCCGATGTCCGCCGCGGAAAGACGCATTGTGCACACCGCGCTGCAAGACCGCCCCAGCATTGAGACTTTTAGCCGCGGCATGGGGCGCACGCGCCAGGTTGTTGTTTCGCCCAAAGGCTTCAAAAAAGAAAAACGTGAATAACACTATCGCCGCTATTGCCACTCCTCCGGGAACGGGAGGGGTGGCGATAGTACGCATTTCCGGGCCGGACGCTTTTGCCGTAGCGGCTAAAATTTCAAGTGTAAAAATTTTTGACAAAAACACCATAAAACCCTGTGTTTTACTTGAACTTAACAGCAAAAACGTCATTGATAAAGGATTACTTTCCGTTTTCAAAGCTCCTAATTCCTACACTGGCGAAGATGTAGTAGAAATTAACTGTCATGGTTCATATTACTTGACACAAAAATTATTGACCGAGGTTTTAAAAGCCGGAGCGCGCTTGGCGGAAGCCGGAGAATTTACCAAAAGAGCATTTTTATCCGGAAAGTTGGACTTAACACAGGTCGAGGCTGTCGCCGATACTATTTCCGCCGGCAGCGAAATGTCTTTAAGCCTGGCTTTACGCCATTTGGACGGCGATGTCCGGCAAAAAATTCGGGAAATTCGAGGGGAATTTCTGCAAATTCTAAGCGAGATAGAAGCCGCGCTGGATTATCCCGAGGAAATTCCCGACCCGCCGCTAGAAAAAATCCGCCTGCTACTGCAAAACGCGCAAAAAACTTTCGCGCGATTACTGGCGGATAGCGACAAAGGCCTGCTCATAAAATCCGGCGCCGTGATCGTCCTGGCCGGCAGACCCAATACCGGCAAGTCCTCGCTTTTTAACGCGCTGCTCAAACACAACAAGGCGATCGTGGCCGAAACGCCTGGCACGACGCGTGACGCTCTGGAAGCCGAAGCGCAGATCGGCGGACTGCGCGTCACGCTCGTCGACACGGCCGGGCTGCGCGAGACGCAGGACGCCGTGGAAAAACTCGGCGTGGAGCGCAGCCACGCGCATTTGCAAACAGCCGATCTCGTGCTGGCCGTATCTGACGCGGCTTCCAGCCCAACCGAGGAAGAACAAAAATTTCTGGAAACCCTGCAGGACCGCCCGCATTTGCGCGTGGCCAATAAAATCGACTTGTTAGAAAAAGTGGACATCTCGGCAGCCCTGCCAGTCTCTGCCAAGACCGGCCAAAAT
Source organism: Candidatus Margulisiibacteriota bacterium (assembly GCA_031268855.1). NCBI lineage: Bacteria > Bacillati > Candidatus Margulisiibacteriota > Candidatus Margulisiibacteriota bacterium. Next base: position 32,224 of record JAIRWS010000001.1, read on the forward strand.
CTTGATCTGCTGGCCGCCAAAATTTTAGAAAAACTCGACCTGCGCCGCGTGGATCTCAGCCGGAACATTTACATCAGCTCACTGCGCCAAAAAGATCAGCTTTTCCGCGCGGCAAAAATTCTGGCCAAAACCCTGGACACGCTGGAGTCAGCCGCCTATCTGGACGCGCTGGCGCCGTATCTCAAAGAGATCATCACCGTCCTGGGCGAGATCACCGGCGACGCGGTGTCTGACGAGATCATCGGGCAGATTTTCGCCAATTTTTGCGTGGGGAAATAATCGACGCGCCGGCATATACAACCGGATATTTCTTTGTTGTTTCAACCCGCTAAAACCACTATGGTAATCCCTGCATTGTATTTATTGAAATCGCGGTCTTTGGCTAATTCGGAACAGGCCGCCAGAACAGCCTGCCCTTCTCTGGCAAAAAGTTCAAATTTTTCGCCGGCGCAAAATTTGTATCGTCCGCGTAAAAACTCCGGCAACTCCGCACGTATCTTTCCGCAGCCGTGAATTATTTTCACCGCTTTGTAGCCGCGCCGTCTGGCCGAAAGCAGAGCTTGCTCCACCAGCGCGAGCGCTTCGTCCACGGTCGGCCGATAAGGATGCAGGTCAAAACGCTTAATCTTTAACACTCTTTTATTTTATCTGTCTGTTTTTAAATACTCAAGCAGTATTTTATTTAAAATAAAGTTATTCCTATTATCAACCACTTATCAACAAAAATACGCTGTTTTTATCCAGTTAAGCGTTAAGTATTGCTTTTTTAAGCGTTGCTTTGTGCAAAACTCGTTGATAACGTGTATAACTTTACGGTTTATGCACGATTTTATGCACTGATTATACAGAAAAACAGGTTACTTACTTACTTCTTTTAAAGAATTTATGCACGAATTTAATTTATTCAAGCGTTCATTTATTACTTTTTGTTCCAGCGGCGGAAACGCGGCGGCGGCCGTGCCGCGGCGCGCGGAAAATCCGGCGGTGTTCACGCGGAAAAATCCGGCTGCCCGCACCAATTCATAGGTATCCTGAAATTCCTCATCTGTCTCGCCGGGAAAACCGACGATAATATCCGTGGAAATTTTGGCTGACGGAATATTCGCGCGGATTTTCTCGAGGAGAGCAAGATAATGCTTGATGGTATAGCCCCTCTGCATCAGCCGCAAAATCCGATCGCTGCCGTGCTGCACCGGCAAATGAATTTCGCGGTCGATTTTTTCATTCCGCGCAATGACCGAAATAAGTTCGTCGCTCAGATCTTTCGGATGCGAAGTTAGAAAAGCTAATTTCGGCACGGTGAGACACTTTTGTAACACCAATTCCAGCAGCCGCGAAAAAGAAATTTTCTGCCCCTGAAATTCTCCGGCGTAGGAATTGACATTCTGCCCCAGCAAAAACAAAACTGCGCGCCTGCGAAAATCGATCTGCTGGATTTCCGCAAGTATCTCCGCCGCTCCGCGGCTGCGTTCACGGCCGCGCGCCTGCGGCACGATACAGTAAGCGCAGCAATTGTTGCAGCCCTGCATGATCGTGACCCAGGCCTCCGGCGCGTCCACGCGGCGCGGCGGGTACCGGCGGGCTTCCGTGATCTCCAAAAAGCCGTCGAGAAACGGCGCGCGTTTTTTTATTTCCGCCCGGTCATAAGCCGGCATACAACCGGAGAGAAAAATTTTTTGGTCACGTTTTTTGATCCGCCGCAGATAATTAAATTTTTCCAGCTGTCCGTAGACGCGCCGTTCGGCTTTGTCGCGCACCGCGCAGGTATTCAAGACCAGAATATTGGCGGTCTCGGGATTCTCCGCCGGCTGGCAGCCGTTAAATTCCAGCAGACCGGCCAAATGCTCGCTGTCATTTTTATTCATCTGGCAGCCAAAAGTGCTGATGTAATAAGTTTGGGGCATACGCGATTTTAACACGTCTGCCCGCCAAGAAAATCGGAATTGTTTTTAGAAAACTAAATCCGCGTTATGTAAACGAACTCCGCCAGACGTTTATGCTCCAGAGCGGTTTCCACCCACTCGGCTTTTTGCGCGGCGGCCTGGATCAAACGCACCTTCTCACGCAAGGACGGCCGTTCGGCCAGCAGATTCATGCGGTCATTGAACGCGCTGTAAATCATTTTTCTCCCCCTTTCCCTTT
>JAIRWS010000002.1 GCA_031268855.1 Candidatus Margulisiibacteriota bacterium
TCCATTGCAATAACGCTTATAATTTCGTTTGATAGATCAGGAAATATTTTTCTTAAAATTGTGTCAAGATTATCAAGGTTAGTTCCTATAGATAACTTGATCGCCGATATTGTTTTCCCGTATTTGTCAGCGGCGCTAAGAAAGGCATCGTCTATTGCCACCCGAGCGTTTTTCATTCTTTTATTAGTGACCCAGCGTATTATATTAAGACCTCCCTTCCCATCTGAAAAACTGGCAATTATAGGGGTGTTCTTTATAGCCAGATCTATTTTTTCTTGTTCTCGTATATTGCGGTCAAAGTAACGAAAGAGAGTTTCACTGTAGAGTTCGTTTCGGGCAAAAATTTCTTTTATTTGAGTGGCTATTTGTTTTGTCTGCATAGCTGTTTATCTCCACTTTAAAATTACTTATGTTAATATATCGCAACTAGTTTTAATTTGTCCCAGATTTTTTGCGCGCTATGGCCGCTGTTGCGACCAGATTGCGCAGGCTGACGGTTGTTTCTTTTTCGCCTTGTTGACAAAGCTGTCAAGCGGGCTTGACGTGCAAATCGAAAAACAAATAAAAACCAAACAAGGAGAATAATTATGAAAGTATTTATCACAGGAGGCACAGGATTTATTGGTTCTGCCGTAATCAAAGAACTGGTCTCGAATGGTCACGAGGTTATTGGCCTTGCGCGTTCTGAACAGTCCAGGAAAAAACTTACGGAACTGAGCGCGGCCACCATTGATGGTTCGATTGAATGCCCCGATATTTTGAGGCACGGCGCGCGGTGCGCCGATGCTGTAATTCATTGCGCTTTTGTCCACAACTTCGCCGAATTTGCCGACGCTTGCAATACCGATAAACAGGCTATTGAAGCGCTCGGGGAAGCGCTTATCGATACAAACAAGCCGCTTGTCGTGACTTCCGGTGTTCCAAATGGCGCGCCGGGTCATGTTGTTGCGGAGGATGATGTTTCAGATACGTTTACTCCGCGGGTGTCGGAAGCTGTGGCGTTGCCTTTCACGAAGCGTGGAGTGGATGTTCGGATTGTGCGCCCAGCACGATTTGTTTATAGCGGATCATTGACAAACGGCTTTATTGCCGCTCTTATCGATATTGCTGCGCAAAAAGGCGAGTCTGTTTATGTGGGCGGCGGCGGCAATCATATCCATGCTGTCCACGTGCTTGACTTGGCGAAGCTGTATCTCCTTGCGCTTGAAAAAGGCAAAAGCGGCGCGAAGTATCAAGGCGTCGGGGACAACGCTATTGCGTTCCGCGTTATTGCGGAAGCGATAGGCCGGCGGTTGAATGTGCCTGTTAAGCCTATAACACCGGAACAAGCGGTAGCGTATTTCGGTTTTTTCGGCGCAATCGCCGGTGCGGATAATCCCGCTTCAAGTGAGATAACACGAGCCGCACTTGGCTGGAAGCCAGCAGAACCTTCGCTATTGGCTGAATTAGCCAGCGGTTTAGATTGAACTTTTTGCCAGGCAAATTGTATCAGCTTCCGCGCGGGTCTTTAAGCCGCAGTCCGGATTGACCCAGAGTTTGGCGTCTCCTCGCTCATTTTGGATTCTTTCCCTATAAGAGATTCCGCGTCTATATAAAAATCAATATCTCTGGCTTTTTGTCCGCGCGCGAAAGAACCAAAAACTCCCAGTCTGGAGAGCTTATATTTTCGCAATATTTTTTTGTTTTTCAATTTTTGGCGCAGATTTTCAAAAGATTTGACAACCATAATGCTATAATATTAACAAATCAATTTGCTGTCCACAAGCAAACGGCAAAGAAGCCTCTGCAAATACCTGGTTTCCCCGCTAGAAAAAATCTTTGATGTTTTTGTTCAGAGCTTGGGCGATTTTTATTAACGTGGGTATAGCGGGTATTCCCACGCCGCTTTCGATATGCTGAAAATAACGCAAGGTTAACCCCGCTTTATCGGCCAGCTTTTCTTGGGTCAAACCGGCAATTTTACGAAAAGATTTGATGTTTTTACCAATATTTAATTTCATGTTTCGCTCCGGTACTTGCAATACTAACTATATTGGTGTACAATTTTTACGCTTTATAAAAGCACGCTTTAATAAAACGTAAAATAAGGGAGGTTCTTATGGTAATCGAAAAAGGCCAGCCTATGCTGGCGGCGGATATGCTGAATATGGTGTTCTTTCCCAAAGGCATAATCCTGATGTACGACGGCACAAGCTGGCAGGACAATGTCACGCTCAAGGGCTGGTATCAGTGCAGGTAATTATACGCTTACAGACACTAAGATAGGTGAGCTGCGTACAACCAAAGAAAAAACAGGGATTTCAATAACCAGTACCAATAGCAGTCATACCCATACTTTATCGAATTGTTTCACTGGTATTGGAGAAGGCGTACATTCCCACAATGTCAATGTAACTATTCTTGAAAGCGGCTTGCACACGCATATTATCTCCGGTGGCAGTATTTCCGGCACTGTGGACAGTGCTGGTTCTGGCACGGCGTTCGACAATAGGCCAAGTTATTACACGCTGATCTATATTATCAAAGTGACTGAAGCTGGGAGTTCGGCATAAAACAATAATGCTGCTGCTCAACGCTTCACCGTCCAGCCCAGACTTTCCTGCTGTAGCTTGTACAGGCGCGCGAAGAGTTTGTTTTTGGCCAACAGTTCAGAGGCAGAGCCTGCTTCCACTAATCTACCATTGTCGAACACTGCTATTTTATCCGCGCCTAGCACAGTGCGCAGCCTGTGCGCGATGACAATGACCGTTCGGCCTTTGACCAATTCCGAAATGGCCGCCTGGATCTGTGTTTCGTTCTCCGGATCCAGACTGGCGGTGGCTTCGTCCAGCAGGACGATCGGCGCGTCTTTCAATAGCGCGCGGGCGATCGAGAGGCGCTGGCGTTCGCCGCCGGAGAGCGTGCAGCCATTCTCGCCGAGAATAGTCGCGTAACCCTGCGGCAGAGCGCGAATAAATTCGTCGCAGCGCGCCATTTTCGCCGCTGCGCGCACCTGAGCGTCCGAAGCGTTCTGTCTGCCGATGCGGATATTGCCCAGCGCCGTGTCGTTAAACAGTATCACATCTTGAAAAACAAAACTCATGTAATTCAATAAACGCTCCGGCTCAATGCCGCGGATATTCTGTCCGCCGATCAGTATCTCGCCCGAACGCACATCCCAGAAACGGGCGATCAGGCGTGCGATCGTGGTCTTGCCGCTGCCGGATGGCCCGACCAGCGCGGTGACGCCGTTCTGCGGGATTTTTAAGTTCACGTTTTTGAGCACATCTTGATTATTGTAAGCAAAGCAAACTTCTTTAAACTCAATATTATAATCCGGCAAAACAATGTCTTCCGCGCCAGTCAGCAGCGGCTCGCGGCGCAGAGCCTGCATCCGCCGCGTGGAAATCAGAAAATAAAAAAGTTCCGGCAGCAGCGTTAGGACAACGATTAGCGGCGAATAGATACGCGCGCTGATGATAATAAAGATCAGCAGTTTAATGACATCCAGGCTGCCGCCGGTCAAAAGCAGCGTGCCGATCAGCGTTACCAGACCAAGCCCCACTTGCAGGATCATCATGGACAGCACAATGCAAGCGCCGCTGATCCATTCAAATTTGAACGCTTCCCGCGCCATGGAGCGCAAAGCCGTTTCCAGCGCTTTAGATTTTTCACCGGACAGACCAAAGGCTTTGATCACCTTGATGCCGTCCAGATATTCTTGCACTTGCTCGGAGACATTTAATTTGGCCTGTACACTGCGTTCACCGAAGACAGTCTGTATTTTCCGCCCGCCCAGAATAAGCCCCAGTGACAGAGGCAGCGCGGCGAATAAAGCCAGAGCCATACGCCAGTCGTACAAAGCTAGCGCGCCGCAGGCCAGCGCCGCCGCAATAATGTCCGCGCTCAAACCGGGCAGAACATGGCTCATGACATGTTCGATAGTGGTGCAGTCGGCCATAATATTGGTGGTCAGTTCGGCCAGATCTTTATGATTGAAAAAACTTAACGGCAGACGGCGGAGATGTTCCGCCACTTCCAGCCGGATTTTTTCTGACTCGCTGTAGGACACCGTGTAAGTCTTATGGTATTCATTGTGGTAGGCGAAAAAATATAAAATACCTGCCGCCAGTCCCGCGCCCAGCAGCAGCCACAGTTTCAAGATATTTAACGGCTCTCCGTTTAGCAGCGGCTCCAGCAAGGTAATGATCGTTTGAATAATTACCGCAAAAGAGAGCAAAAGTAGCAAATTGGTCAAAACGCAGGCCAGCACGCCGCGCCGAAAATCGCGGTATCCGGCGTCCGACAGGCCCAGCAGTTCTTTGATTTTAAACACCGGTCTGCTCCTTTCCTGTGCTGCCAGAGGACAGTGTCCAATCCAACGCGCTGGCAGATTGTTTCCACATTCGGCTGTAAAGCCCCCGCGCGGCGATCAGTGTTTCATGCGTCCCTTCTTCAACTATTTTTCCCCGGTTGAGAGTCAGTATTTTATCCGCGCCGCGCACGGTGGAGAGGCGGTGGGCGATGATGATCACGGTCTTTTTCCGCATTAGTTTTTCCAGAGCCAGCTGTATCTTGTGCTCATTTTCCGGATCGGCAAAAGCTGTGGCCTCGTCCAGCACCAGTATTGGCGCGTTCTTGAGCACAGCCCGCGCCAGCACGAGACGCTGTTTTTCTCCGCCGGACAGATGAATGTTTTGCGCGCCGATCACCGTGGCGTAGCCTTGCGGCAGTTTTTCGATAAACTGGTGGCACTGGGCGGCTTTAGCGGCGGCGATCACTTCCACGCGGGAAGCGTTTTTATTGCCGATCAAAATATTGTCCGCGATGCTCTGCTTGAACAAAAACACGTCCTGAAAAACAAAGCTGACCAGACTCAGCAAATATTCATTGGTCATCTCCCGAATGTCTACGCCGCCGATCTTGACCGCGCCGGACTGCGCGTCGTAAAAGCGGGGGATCAGATGCGCTATCGTGCTTTTGCCGCCACCGGACGGCCCGACCAGCGCGGTTATCTCACCCGGTCTGGCCGTAAAACTGACGCCGGACAAAGCGGCGGAATTGTCGTTGTAAGTGAAAGTGACATTCTCAAAACTTATCGCGTAATTGTTGGTGGTTTGCGGAGACTGCGTTTCCGGCAGCGGCGGGGTGTCCAGGATTTTGTCCAGGCGTTCAATGCCGTCCGCGATCTGCCGCCCGGTCTGCGACACGTACAGGAGCTTGGTAAAAGGCGTGGCCAGCGACACCGAAAATATCAGATAAAACACCGCGGAAAGCGCGAACTGCGGGTAATCCGCCGCGCGCCCGGCCAGCCAGATGATCACCGGCAGCAGAAATATATACACATTGCCGATAATAAGCATAAAAAGCACCATATAATTGCCAAAAGACAGGGTGTAGTCCAGACAAAACCGGCCGTAGTTTTTGATGGTCTCGTAAAATTTGCGGAACGAAAAAATCGTTTGATTAAAAACCTTAACCACCGCGATGCCGCGCACATATTCGACAGCGGCGGTATTCATTTCTTCCAGCGAATCCTGATAACGTTTTATAAATTTTTGCGCGGCTTTGCTGCCAAACGCTTTAGCTTGAATAAAATAAGCCAGCGCGATCGGCGCGAAGCTGGCCAGCCCCAGCCGCCAATCAAACCAAAACAGAACGAGCAGCGCGATAACGGGCATGGCGGAGGAAGCAGCCAGATCGGGCAGTTGATGCGCGATGAATGTCTCCAGCTTCTCAATATTTTCATCCACGATTTTACGTAGCTGGCCGGTGGAGTGGCTGGTGTGAAAACCCAGCGGCAGAGCGGCGATGTGGCGGGCGAAATCCAGCTTGAGCTGATACAGCGTGGTAAATGCGGCGAGATGCGAGCACATCAGCGCGCCGAAATTCAGCGCAATAGCGGCCACCGCGCCTCCTGCCGCCAGCCAGCCAAGTTTTAGCAGATAGGCCGCGTTAAGCGCGCTCAAATCAGCGTAATGCGCCGCCAGTTCCCTAATAATATAGTAGACGGCGATGAACGGCAGGAAAGAAATGACACTGCTAAGCACAGACAGAACACAGGCAGAAATAGTCAGCGCCTTTTTCCGCAGAGCCAGTTCCCATAAACGCGCCAGGCCTGTCCGGCGGGGTTTAGTTTCCGACATGCCAGTACTCCTTTGCGCGGCTATAGAAACGCCAAGGTTAGTTTAGCATAATGATATTGAATGTCAATAGCTAATAATTTTGCTGTCTCCTCTGGACGAAACTTTTAAAATTATACTGTAATTTTCGAGTATGAAAGAAAGTTTTGCGAGCATCAAGTTTTCGCAAGTTGATTTAATTCTTCACTGTCGTCCACAGATGCGCCACGTCGGTCTCCAGCAGGGCTTCCATGAAAGATTTTTGGTCGAGCAGGCCGCAGACATCCTGGCCATTTTCATCCCGCAGGATGTACAGCTCGGAATTCAGCGACTTGATGCTGCCTTTGTAACAACTCTCATCCTTTTTGGTCAGATGCTCGTACATATTCATGTGCCGCATGCCCTGTTGAAATTTCTCGCTCAAAATAACTGTAGTGTTTGTTCTTTTCATAAAGCACCTCATATCTGTATTTGTAAGTCTTTTTCCTTACAGCAGGATATCGCAAGTTCTTTAGAGTTGTTGCAAAATTTTACAGCGAAATAAAATGTTGGATTTCGGCGGCTGGATCAGCGGCCTGGTATATGGCCGAACCGGCGACCAGCACATTGGCGCCCGCCGCAATGGCGGCCGGCGCGGTGGCGCGGTTGATGCCGCCGTCTATCTCTATGTCCACCGGCAGGCTCTGGGCAGTAATGTAAGCGCGGCATTTGGTTATTTCCGGCAGGCAACCGGCGATAAATTTCTGCCCCGCAAAACCAGGCCAAACGGACATGAAAAGCGCCAGATCCAGCTCCGGCAGATACGGCTGGAGCCGCTCAAAGTTTTGGTCAGGGTTGATAGCCAGACCGGCTTTTTTGCCCAGCGCTTTTATTTGCCGCAAAACTTTCACGGGGTCTTGCAGCGTTTCCAAATGCACGCAGATCAAATCGGCGCCCGCCGCGGCAAAAGCTGTCAGATATTTTTCAGGATTTTCGATCATTAAGTGCGCGTCAAAAAAAAGTTTTGTCCGCGGCCGCAGCGCCGCCACGACTGCCGCGCCAAAGGTCAGATTGGGGACAAAATGTCCGTCCATGATGTCGAGATGCAGCCATGGCGCGCCGGCTTTTTCGGCCAGAGCGACATCCTTGCGTAATTCTGCAAAATCCGCGGAGAGAATAGACGGCGCGATTATCACCATAAACGCATTATAAATGTTAAAATCTTTTTATGAAAGGCAGGGGTTTTGTGGACGGCGGCGCGCGGGGCAACCCCGGGCCGGCTGGCGCGGGAGCGGTTTTGCTCGGCGCCAAGCCTCTGACGATCAGCGAATATCTCGGTACGGCCACCAATAATGTCGCGGAATACACGGCGTTGATCCTACTCCTGCGTCAGGCCGCGGAGCTGGGTTACAGTGAGCTGGAGGTTTTTGCCGACAGCGAATTGATGGTACGCCAGATCAACGGCCAGTACAGGGTCAAAGATGAAAAATTGCGCGGTTTGTATTTTCAGGCGGCGGAATTGATCGCCAAACTGCAGAAGTTTTCCCTGACGCATGTGCCGCGCGCGCAGAATAAAGAAGCTGACAAATTAGTAAACGAGGCTATAGACCGTGGTCGCTAGAGTTTTACATTTGCTCAAACAGGATCAGATCGCGCTGTACGTGGCGCTGGCCGCGCGTTTAGCCGCGGTTCTGCCCGCCAAATTTTTTGCGAATTATTTTACCGAAACACAACTAAGCTATGCGCTCTTATTTCTGACTTTCGCGCTGACTGTTTTTGTGCAGATCTTCGCGGCAGACTGCGCGCGGCAGATGGTCGTGCGTAAAAAAATTTTAGTCGGACAGGCTTTGGCGGACAGCGCGAAGCGTTACATCCCGACACTTTTTTTTGGCTTCGTACTGCCGCTGCTTGCGCTGGCTATGCTGGGACTGCTGCTGCTCTCGCTGCTGGGCAGCCAGCTGGCCGCTAAAGGCGCGTTCCTGCTGCTGCCGCTGATTTTCCTGATCGGTCTGTGTGAAACGCTTTTTCCGGCGGTCTATGTTTTGAGCAATATGCCGGTATACCGGATCTATTACCTGCTCGGCAATTACCTGTTTAAAAATTTCCGCCACGCGCTGCAAGTTTTGTTTTTTGTTTTGCTGACCGCGCTGGTTGTCAGTTTGGCTGCCGAGCTTTTGCAAAAATTGCCTTATGCTGAAATTTTGACCGCTCTCCTGGGCGGCTTTCAAGCGGTGTTTGTGGTCTACGGATTGGTCGTTATGTTTCTGGGCAACAATCAAGTGAGCGAGCTGGTCTGATGCTGGAACAAAAACTTGTGCAAAAAACTTTAAAAACCGCGCTGCGGGCCGGGCATCAATTTGCCGAAGTGTTTGCGGAATACAAAACGGCTTTTTCGGCCGGCTTGGACAATGGCCAGCTGGAGCGGATCCGTTCCGGTGTGGACTGCGGCTGCGGTTTCCGCGTCATCAACGGCGCGCAGACTTATTATGGTTTTGTTAATTCTCTGCGCGCGGAAGATATTTTGGCTTTGGCTGAAAGGATCAGCGCGCTGGCCGCGCGGTCCGGCCGTAAAACTTTGGCGGATTTTTCGCGGAAAAATTATCAAACCGCGGCAGACCAAAAGACCGTCGGTGAAAAGATCGAGCTGCTCCGCGCCGCGGAAAAAACCGCGCGCCGGTTTTCTAAAAAAATCTGTCAGGTAACGGCGCGCTTTGGCGAAAGCGAACAAAAGGTTTTCATTGCCAATACCGAGGGTGTTTGGAGCACGGACACGCGAGCGCGCCGGAGATTTTTGGTGCAGTGCGTAGCCAAACAGGGCGGCGATCTGCAGACCGGCTATGAGGCGGCGGGTTTCAGCGGCGGCTGGGGAGATTTTGCTTTGCGGCGCGCGGAAGATTTGGCCGAAATCGCCGCCGCGCGGGCGGTATTGCTGCTTTCCGCGCCTCAGGCGCCGGCTGGCGCCATGCCGGTAGTCTTGAGCGGCGAGGCCGGCGGCACGATGATCCATGAAGCCTGTGGCCATGCTCTGGAAGCGGATTTTATCTATAAAAAAACCTCCATATTTACGGACACACTTGGCGCACAATTGTTCCCAAAATGTGTCACGATAATCGATGACGGCACGCTGGCCGGTCTGTACGGCACGGCGGCTTGTGATGATGAAGGCACGCCGGCGCGGAAAAATATTTTGATCAAGGCCGGCAAAGTCAGCGGATTTATGAATGACCGTCTGCACGCTGGTTTGCTGAAACACCGCTTGTCCGGCAACGGCCGCCGCGAATCGTACCGCTACGCGCCCCTGCCGCGTATGACCAACACTTATCTGGCCGCCGGCGCGGATGACCCCGCGGAGATTATCCGCTCGGTGGAGAAAGGCCTTTTTGTCAAAAAACTCGGCGGCGGGCAGGTCGATGTTACCAATGGCAATTTTGTTTTTGAAGTGACCGAAGGCTATTTGCTGCAAGACGGCGTTATCGGCCGGCCAGTGCGCGGCGCGACGCTGGTCGGCAGCGGCAGCGCGGTCTTAAAAAGCATTGATCGGGTCGGCAATGATCTGCGTTTTATTTCCGGCGTTTGCGGCAAAGGCCAGACCGCGCCGGTTTCTGACGGACAGCCGACAGTGCGCATACCAAATTTGATCGTAGGCGGACAAAAATGATCGAACTGCAAAAGTATTTACAGTATGCCCGGGAGCGCGGCGCGGACGAAGCGGAGATTTTTCTGACCAGCGGCCGCGAAGAGAGCGCGGTCGTGCGGCAGAGGACGCTGGAAAAAGTTGAGTCCGCCGGTGACCGCGGATTGGCGGTCAGGGTTATCTGCCAAAAACGCGCGGGTTTTGCCTATACTTCCGCTTTGACCGACGCGGATATTCTGCGCGCGGTAGACATGGCTGTTGTCAATGCCGGTTATGCCGCGCGGGATAAATTGCTGGGACTGCCGCCGCCGGACGCCGGATGGAACCGTAGCAGTCAGAAAGCGCTGCGGATCTACTCTGCGTCCGCGGCCAAACTGTCTTTGCTGGAATTAACGGACTGGGCGAAACGCGCCGAACGCGCGGCTTATGAATTTGACAGCCGGATTTTTGCCACGGAGTCCGCGGCGGCTTTTGCCGCGGCGGGGGAGACCCGTCTGGTAAACACCCACGGCGTTGACGCGCGCAGCCGCAGAACGCTCTGCGGACTCTCGCTGGAGATCGCCGCGAAGTCCGGCGCAAAAATGGAAGCGGCTTATGATTTTCAGTACGCTGTGTCTCCCGCCAAAATCGCGCCGGAAAAGATCGGCCGCCGCGCCGCTGAACGCGCGGTGCGAATGCTCGATGCTGTGCCCGCGCAAACCGGCCGGTACGATTTGCTTTTAACGCCCTCCGTAGCCCGCGATTTTTTGTCGGTGTTGACCGAACTTTTCAGCGCGGAAAATGTCCTGCGCCAAAAATCGCTTTTCCGCGGCAAATTAGGCCGGCAGGTGGCCTCGGCAAAAATTACGCTTGTCGATGATCCGCGTTTGCCGGCCTTGAGCGGCTCATTCCTCTACGACGGCGAGGGCGTGCCCGGGCGTAAAAGGATTCTCATCAAAAACGGTCAGCTAAGAGATTTTTTTTATGATGGTTATTCCGCGCGCCAAAGCGGCGTGCCATACGCGGGCAATGCCGCGCGCGCCTCGATTTTCAGCGAGCCAGTTATCGGCGCGAGCAATCTTTATTTTCAGGCCGGTAAATTGACCAGACCAAACATCATCAAAAGTATCGGCCGCGGCGCGCTGATCGAAAATATCATGGGGCTGCATACGGCCGATCCGGTGTCCGGCGAGTTTTCTTTCGGCGCGTCCGGGCAGCTCATCAAGGACGGTAAACTGGCCGCGCCGGTCAAAGACATGGCCATCGCCGGCAATCTGACGGATTTATTAAAGTCCGTGAAAGCCTGCGGCAGTGATCTGGAATTCGCAGGTCATTACGGATCACCGAGTATCTGGATCTCCAGTATTATGGTGGCGGGGAAATAAGCTAAACAACTTCGCGCAGGGCCTGTTCGAGGATCTGCTCCGCGGCCTGTTCATAAGCGGGCAGGATTTTGTCATTGTCCTGACCGGTGGTCTCATAATAATAACGAAATTTGGTCTCCGTGCCGGAAGAGCGCAGCAGTATCCAGCTGTCGTCCTCAAAGATAAATTTTAGGCCGTCCGCGGACAAAATCTGGCTGATCTTTTTCGCTTCGCCGTTGATCATAACGACAGAACCAATTTTGTAACCGGTCTTGATGTTTTCAATAACAGCCTGACGGAGCCGCTGCCATTCGGTGATAGAAATATTCTCGATAGTCCGACCGCTTTTACCCGGATAATAATAGCCATATTTTTCCTGCAGCTCGCTGTACAGCGCGGAAAGATTTTTGCCGCTTTCCAGCACGGCGGACAGCGCGACGAGAAAACCGATAATGCCGTCTTTTTCCAGAGTATGGCCGATAAAACTAATGCCGTCGCTTTCCTCAAAAGCGACAGCCGCCCGCTGCTGCGCCAAAGGCGCGCGGAAATTTTTGAAGCCGACAGCGGTTGACTCGACAGGCAGGTTTTCCTGACGGGCGATAGCGGCCGCGAAACCGGAACTGGCCACGGAAGTGGCGACGCCCTGGAGCAAGCCCCGCTTGATCGCGTAATCCAGCGCTATGGCGGAAAACATATTCATATCGATGTCCAAATTTCGGTCAGCAAATCTGATGCGGTCGGCGTCCGGATCAAGAGCCGCGGCCAGCGTCAGCGGCTTGTCTGATCTTTGCAGCTCGGCGATCAACGGTTCTTGATTAGCGGCGGACGGCTCAGGCTTCACACCGTGAAAAGAATAATCCGTCTCCGTATTTCGGAAACGAATGTCGAGCTGGCTAATAATGTCTTCACCGAAAATTGCCTCAAACACACCGCGTGATGCGCCGTGCATGTTATCGATGATCAGTGTGATTTTGTCTTTGTTAGCCAGGAGCAATTCTTTTAATTTGGCCAGATCAATGATCTGGCTTTTTTGCAGAAAATCCAGATAAATGTAGACGGGAAAAATTTCTTCATTCAGCGTCACGTCAATTTCTGCAGCTGGTTGAAAATCGGCGGTTTGCATATATTCATTGGCGCGGCCTTGAACAAGGCTGGTGATTTCCAGTCCGGCCGGCCCGCCGTCCGCTGGATTGAATTTCAGACCCGCGTAGTCCATCGGATTGTGCGACGGCGTGAAATTGAGCGAGCCGGCCGCGCCTAATTCCGTAACGACAGCCGAGCCGATACCGGTCGGACATTCTCCGGCAGCGTAGGTTCTGATGCCGGCCGCGTGCAATTCAGCTATGGCCGCGGCCATAAATTCCTCACCCAGGTAACGATTGTCACGAAAAACCACAAGGCCGCGTTCCTGCACCTCGGCAAAACAGCTATAATTGTTGACCGCCAAAAATGCAGCGGTTTGCATTGTATCGATTATCGCGCGGGTAACTTTTTTTACATTATGTATGGTGAAATCTTCGCCGATGCGCCCGCGCCAGCCGGAAGTGCCAAATTCTACTGTAGCCGGCGCGCGGCTGACGCGCGCCTGTGCGCCCATTTGCTCACGGATTTTGGCGATGGCTGTTTGGCAAACCGCTTTTTCTTCTGCGGCGCTGGTGCGGTTTTGCCGGTCGCCGAGTTTTAGCGCGTTTGCCCAGGATAATGTTTCTGTTTCTTCAATCGGGAGAGTGATTACTTTGTTCAGCATAACGCGTCCCTTCAATTTAATTTCCCCCGCCCTGAAATTTTAGCGATTATATGGCAGGCGATTTTAAAAATCAATGTTTCCTGTTAAAATTCCCAGACGATGAGTACTAAATTAATGCTGGTTATACTTGACGGCTGGGGGATCAACCACAACAAAACCGAGAGCGCGATCGAAGCGGCTGACACGCCGAATATGGATAAATACTGGCGGGACTATCCGCACACGACACTGCGCACGGACGGCGAGGCGGTCGGCCTGCCGGACGGACAAATGGGCAATTCCGAAGTCGGGCACTTGAATCTTGGCGCGGGGCGTGTTGTTTATCAAGAGCTGACCCGGATTTCCAAAGCGATCCGCGACGGAGATTTTTTTCAAAACAAGGAATTGCTGGCGGCGGCGGAAAATTGCCGCAAAAATAATTCCGCGCTGCATTTAATGGGCTTATTTTCCGACGGCGGTGTACATTCGCATCTGGAGCATTTATACGGTCTGCTGGAGCTGGCCAAACGCAGCGGTTTAAATAAAGTTTTTGTACACGCTTTTCTAGACGGCCGCGATGTGCCGCCGCGTTCGGCCAAAGAGTTTTTCACGCAATTTGCCAAAAGGTCTAAAGAAATCGGCGTCGGCCAGATAGCGACGATCACCGGACGTTACTACGCGATGGATAGAGACAACCGCTGGGAGCGGGTGCGGCAGGCTTACGAGATGCTCACCGAATTAAAAGGTTACGCGGCGGCAGACGCTCAGTCCGCCCTGGACGCCGCTTACGCGCGCGACGAAAACGACGAGTTCGTCAAACCAACGATCGTCTCCGGAGCCGAGCCTGTCCGGGACGGCGATGCTGTGGTGTTTTTCAACTTCCGCCCCGACCGCGCGCGCGAGATCACCCGCGCTTTTGTCGATCAGGATTTTCAGGGTTTTGCGCGCCAGCTCTGGCCGCAGACGCATTTTGTCTGCCTGACCCTGTATGACGAGACTATTGCCGCGCCGGTCGCTTTTGCCAAAGAAGCAATTACAAATTGTCTGGCCGAAATTTTGAGCAAGCGGGGCTTAAAGCAGCTGCACACTGCCGAGACGGAAAAATACGCGCATGTGACTTTTTTCTTTAACGGCGGACGGGAAGAGCCGTATCCTGGCGAAGACCGGATACTTGTCGCTTCGCCCAAAGTAGCGACATATGATCTACAGCCGGAAATGTCCGCGCCTGAAGTGACCGACAAAGCGGAGGCGGCGGTCAAGTCCGGCAAATATGAGGCGGTCATTTTGAATTTTGCCAATTCCGATATGGTCGGGCATACCGGCGTTTTTGCCGCCGCGCAAAAAGCGGTCGAGGCTGTGGACAAATGCGTGGGACGTCTGGTCGCCGCGGTGCGGGAACAGGGCGGAGAATTATTGATTACCGCGGATCATGGCAACTCTGACCAGATGCTGCGGGACGGTAAGGTTTGGACAGCCCATTCACTGAATCCCGTGCCGCTTATTTACGTGACGGACAAGAAAAACCTGACGCTGCTCTCCGGCGGAGCGCTTGCCGATATCGCGCCGACTATGTTAAAAATACTGGGTATACCGCAGCCTCCAGAATTTACCGGAAGGAGTTTACTGGCATGATATTTTATTTAGTCTTGCAGCAGCTTTCCGCGGCGCTCTTGATCATCGCCGTGATGCTGCACTCCGCCAAGGCCGACGGCATAGCCGGTATCGGCGGTCAGGCCAATGTTTACGGCAGCGCGCAAAAAGAAATGGAAAAAGGACTCGACCAATTCACGCTGGTCACCGCGGTTTCTTTTATTGTTTTCTCGCTGCTGATTTCCTGGAATTCTTGAAGATGTATTGATGGCGCTCCCTTCGCCGGTGTATCCGCGGGATGCCTCCACTCCCTAATAACGGGCTTGTAGTCAGGGAGTGAAGTTGACGGTGGCTGAGCGGAGTCGAAGCCACCGCTACAACAATAATTCTTGAACGATCGTTTCCATTTGCAGACCGCGCGAGCCTTTGCACAAAACAACGTCGCCCGGGCGCAAAGTTTCTTTTAATTTTTTTACCAGCGCGCCTTTGTCCGTAAAATGTTCCTGCTGCGGGATATTGGCGGACAATTGGCCGCAGGTGTACACCATATCCAGACCGGCTGTGTTGATCTGCTTGTGCAGGGTTTCCGCCCAGCCGCCGAGTTCCAGCATGTCGCCCAGCACAGCGATGCGCCGCGCGGCCGGTGTCTCGCGCAGGGCTTGCAGGGCAAAATTCACCGCGTCGGGATTGGCATTGTAGGTGTCGTCGATCAGCGTCAGGCCGTTGTGTTTAATTATTTTCTGGCGGTGCGGAGAGGACTGTCCCCGGGCTAGTCCAGCGGCGATCTGTTCGTCGGTCAGGCCAAAATGTTTGGCGACGGCTGTCACGGCGGCTTTATTGATGTCCAAAATTTTTGCGCTTTTGTAGCCGATCACCCGCGCGTTTCTGGCGCCAGCGATTTGGCGCAAATAAGTAAAATAATCGTCATTTTCGTTCAGAAAAATAGTCATATCCGGCTGAATAATTTCCGCTTTGGCTTGAGCAATGCTGTTGCGGCTGCCGAGCAGCTCTATATGCGTCCAGCCGATATTGGTTATCACAGCGTGTGTGGGCCTGGCGATCCGGGACAGGTATTCTATTTGTCCCGCGCCGCGCATGGCCATTTCCACGACGGCCAATTCCGTATGCTCCTCGATCTTTAGCAGCGTCAGCGGCACGCCGATCTCGTTGTTTTGATTTTCGGCGGATTTTATTAAATTAAATCTTTGTCCCAATACCGCGGCGAGCAGGTCTTTGGTCGTGGTCTTGCCCGAACTGCCCGTGACCGCAATGATCGGAATATTATATTTCCGCCGCTGTTCCGTAGCGAATTGGCCTAAATCAACATCGAGTATTTGGCCGGCGCCTTTGCGTCGCGCTTCGGCAATAAAATCATGCCCGTCAAAATGCCCGCCCTTGACCGGAATAAAAATATCCCCGGGCTGCAAAGTACGCGTGTCGATAGAATAACGCATAATTTAATTATACAGTAATTTTCCCGCGCGCCGCTTTCTCAATATAACAAAAAAATTCGATACATTTATGCGCCTGCGGCCAACGATATTAGATAGAGCTTATGGTATAATATTTAGGGGGTTTTCATGAGGTCGTTTAAACTCTTTAATCTCTTTAATGCGCTGATCTTATTCTGCGTTATGACTGTTTTTGTCAGCGCGGACTCTCCTCAGTCTAGTCTCTCTAATCGAACCATTTCTTTTCAAGGGTATTTGACTAATAGTAGCGGAAGCACCGAAGAGATAAGTGCCGTGTCTATGAATTTTCTTTTTTACGAAAATGCTGAAGGCGGAAACCCCTTGTATACTAAAGGCGAAGATACGAGAGTAACCATTTTTAATGGCAACTATACAGCTAAAATAAACTTAGACACTATTGCTAAGGTAGAGGCTCTGGCTAGTGCAAGCGCTCTCTGGGTAGAAGTCTGGGTAGATGGCGTATCCATGAATCAGCGCATAGAAATGATCGCGGCGCCGTATGCCATGCTGGTAAAAGGCATCAAATATGACGCGGTCAATGACACCGTAATGATCGGTTATCATGAAAAAGAGGATGTAAGTGCTATTTCTACCGGCGGTATGGTTGTTAAAAATTATATTAGTATTGGCGGTGAGGTGGAAGGCTCTTCGCTTATGCCTGGTACATTATATATACGAAATGGCACTGCGCGGTTCGAGGGAAACGTCAGTATCAACATGATCTCAGCCAATGCCGTTTACGGCGCGATCTGGAATTAACAAGCGGCGATGTGATTTATTAGGTCTCGCTATCCGCGAGA
>JAIRWS010000003.1 GCA_031268855.1 Candidatus Margulisiibacteriota bacterium
ATGCGCATTGAGCGCGGCGAGAATTCACCGACGCTGGACACTCTCCTGAAAATAATCGACGGACTGGACATTTCGGCGGCTGAGTTTTTTCGCAATTTTAAGGAGCATTAACTTAATGCGCCGCCTTGACTTGTCCATACAAAACTTGTATAATAGCTACAATTCTTGTATAGAGGTGCTTTATGACCACAGCAACAGTTAATATTTCTTTTCAAAACAACCTATTGTCTCAAATTGACGATGTGGCCAGATTGGAATCACGTTCACGTTCAGAATTGCTGCGCGAAGCGGCGCGGCTGTATATTGAGCGCAAACAAAAATGGCAAAATATCTTTAATCTCGGAGAAAGCCTTGCCGCCAAAAACAAACTTCGTGAAAGTGTTATTATGAAAGAAATCAAATCTCTCCGCAAATACCGCTCATGAAGCTTGTTCTGGATACTAATATTTTTATTTCCGCTTTTTATTGGGGTGGCAAGCCGCGGCAGGTTTTGGAGCGGATCATTGCTGGCGCAGATGACCTGTATATTAGCAGGAAAATTTTGGCCGAACTAGCCAATGTGCTGTCCACGCCAAAATTCAAAACCAGTCCG
The DNA here is from genome assembly GCA_031268855.1 of Candidatus Margulisiibacteriota bacterium. Lineage (NCBI taxonomy): Bacteria > Bacillati > Candidatus Margulisiibacteriota > Candidatus Margulisiibacteriota bacterium. The sequence continues at coordinate 593 of JAIRWS010000003.1, forward strand.
GTGGAAATCGAATATTTTATCAGCGCTGTGGAAGAAATCGCCCACAAAACGCCAAGCAAAATCAAAGTAAAAAATGTCTGCCGTGACAAAGCGGATGATAAAATCCTGGAATGTGCTCTAGCCACTCAAGCTGATTACATTATCACCGGTGACACAGACCTGTTAGTTTTAGAGCAATACAAACGCACGCGTATTGTAACGCCGAACGCTTATTTGAATTTAAATTAAAAACCAGCGAGGCAATTATGCGCATCGGAATGTTTACAGACACTTACGCGCCGCAGATCAACGGCGTGGTCACTTCGATCAATTCATTTACAGAAGAGCTGCGTAAGCGCGGGCATGAAGTTTTTATCTTTGCGCCGCAGATCAGAGACGCGGTGCAGAAAGACAATGTTTTTTATTTCAAGTCGATCAAATACGCGCCGATGCCGGAACACCACATCGCTTATTCATTGTCCGGCCATTTGCAGGCTTTTAAGGATCTAAAACTGGATATTTTACATTCGCACACGCCGTTTAGCCTGGGCTGGCTGGCGCTGTACCTCGCCAAACAGTACAGATTGCCGCTGGTGCACACTTATCACACGCTGTTCATAGAGTATGTGCATTATGTGCCGACCGCGCTAGGCCGCAGGATCGGCGTCTGGCTTTCGACCAACGCCAGCCGCAGATACTGCCACAGCTGTGATCTCACGATCGTCCCCTCGGAAGCTATGCGTCTGGAGCTGCAAAGATATGGCGTGCTAAATGAGATCGACGTGATCCCGACCGGCGTCAATGAACGTTTTCAGGAAAACGGCGACGCGCAAAATATCTTGCGGCAGCGCCAGATCGCGGCGGAAACAGAAATTATCGCCTACGCCGGCCGCCTCGCCAGAGAAAAAAATGTCGAGTTTCTGCTGCACATGTACAAAGAAATTCTCAAAGTGCGCACGAATATTCTGCTGGCCATTATCGGCGACGGACCGCACCGGCCGATCCTGGAAAAACTGGCGGCCGAGCTGGGTCTCCAGGACAAAATTATTTTTACCGGCTATATTTCCGACAAGGCCGAGCTGGCCTCCTGGTACAAGGCCGCGCGGGTTTTTGTTTTTTCGTCGTTGACCGAAACGCAGGGACTGGTCATCCTGGAAGCCATGTCCGTCGGCACGCCGGTCGTCGCCATTGACGCTATGGGAATTTCCGACATCATTCACCAGAATATCGGCGGGCTGGCCAGCGGCCCGGACATTTCGGAATTTGCGCTGAAACTGACGCAGCTTTTAAGCAATCAGGAGCTGCGCCGCCAGAAATCCGCGGAAGCCTCGCAGTTAGCGCAGAAATTGAGCATGCACAATATGACCAGCCGCTTGATCGCCAATTATCAGAGATTGATCGATGTGGCTACCAAAATTTGAAAATCTCGAATTAAACGCTTTCTGCGAACTGCTTTGTCCGGATTGTCCGGCGCGGCTGGAACGCGAGCCGCTAGCGCTGGAAAAAATCCGGTCAAAGAAAATAAATTCCTGGTGCGTGCATTTGACCGGCGGCAATCCTCTGCGGCATCCGCAGATCAATAATATCCTGATCGAGCTCAAAAACCAAAAACATTTCACCCTGCTGACCACCTGCGGCTACAATCTCGCCGATTTTGAAAAACAAATTTTGCTTTTGCTTGACTGCCTGCTGCTCTATATGCCGGCTTTCAGCCGTGAGAATGCTATCCGGCAGGCCGGATTTAACAGCGTCAGCCGGCAGGAAAGCGCCATTGAATATTTGCAGGAATTGAAAAAAAAATTTGCCGTGCTTTATCCGATCAATAGCGAGACTATCGCAGACCTGCCGGATCTGTACAATAAAATAAATAATAAAAATTCTTTTTTAATTCTGCTGTACGACAAGAAAACCGAGCTGCCGCTGCAGCGCGCTGAAAAAAAATACTTGCATTATTACGCCGCGCGGCGCAATACCGTCGTTTATGAATACACTGGCGGCGGAGTTTACAACTGTCTGGATTTTACGCGCCATTTAGCCAGCCCGGCGCCGCGCAATCTCTGGTTTTTTGCTAAATTATTTTTTAAATTTTACTTTCAACCATAATTAAGGCGCCGGAGCGCAGGTATAAATTCAGAAAATACGGGTATAATTAAGGCATAAACAAGGGGAGGCAAACTATGGTCGATCTCAAGGAATTAGCAGAAAAATCGCGTTCGCGCTACGGCAAATATACGCCCGAGCCAACGCCGCCGCTGATGGCTTTTTTAGGCAAATACGTTTTCAAAAAACAGACGCCCAGCCGGTCTTTTCTCAACGGTTTTATTACGGCGGCTGTGCTGCTTTACGCCTGGTTTTTTAAGAACTATCTGCCGCTGACGATTTGGCTGATTTTTGATGTCAGCCTGACCGTCTCCGCGATCTTTTACTGGCGCGCGGAGCAAAAACGCCTGAATAAAGAGATGGAGCGCATCGGTCAGGAAGCGCAAGGTATTCAAGCGGAAATCCTGGAACGCAAACAGTATTTTGACAATATCCGCGCTGAATTAGCCAAGGCTTCCAGAAATTAAAGGGAGTGTAAATTAAAGCTCTAAAAAGTTTTTTAAGATTTGCAGGCCGTTTTCGCCGCTTTTTTCGGGGTGAAACTGCACGCCAAAAATATTTTCTTTCTGCAAAGCGGAGCAAAAATCCATGCCGTAATCCGTCAGACCGATCGTAAATTTTTCGTCAGTCGGCTGCGCGTAATAAGAATGGACAAAATAAGCGGAAAAAATTTCCGGCAGATTTTTAAATAAAACGCTGGATTTTTGCCGCACATCATTCCAGCCCATGTGCGGCACGGGAAATCCCGGGGGGAAACCGCTGCTGCCGCGGAAATAACGCACCTGTCCCGGCACGGCATCCAGTCCAGCCGTTAGGCCAAATTCCTCACTGGCTGACAGCAGCAGCTGCATACCCAGACAAATGCCTAAAAACGGCCTGGTCAAGGCAGTTTGCAGCGCCGACCAGAGTTGTTTTTTTCGCAAATTTTCCACAGCCTGCGGAAAAGCGCCGACTCCGGGGAAAATCAATTTATCCGCGTTTTGCAGCGCGCTGGTCTCCGCTGAGATCTCCGCCGTGTAACCGAGACGCTCCACGGCTTTTTGCACCGAACGCAGATTGCCCAGACCGTAATCAATAATAACGGTCTTCATGACAGCGCTAAAGCGACCGCGCCGAGCAGTCCGGTGTCTTTGCCGCATTCCGCGCGCAAAATCTTGATCGCCTGTTCTGGGTTGAGCAGCTTAAAAGTTTTCAGGCTCTTGAACAGCGGCTGAAAAAAATAATCACCGTTAAAAGTCACGCCGCCACCGACAATGATCACTTCTGGATCAAACGTATTGACCAGATTGGCAAGGCCCAGCGCGTTGTAATAGCCGTTTTTGTCCAGCAGCTCCAGCGCTGTTTGGTCTTGCAGTTTGGCGGCTGCGACTACAGTCTCCGCCGTGATCCGGCCGTCCCCGGCCAATTCCTTGATCCGCGCCGCGGGATTTTCCGCAACCGCAATTGCCGCCATTTTAGCCAGCGCCGTGCCGGAACCCAGCGCTTCCCAGCAGCCTTTGTTGCCGCAGCCGCAGAGCGGCCCGTCCGGCAAAAGTATCGTGTGGCCAAATTCTCCGGCCGTGCCGTTGGCTCCGGCGTACAAATGTCCGTCAATAATAATACCGCCACCGACGCCGGTGCTGATCGTCACATAAATAAAATTTTTATAATTTCGTCCCGCGCCGTATTTCAACTCCGCCAGAGCCGCGGCGTTGGCGTCGTTTTCGATCACGTATTCGGCCGGATAAATTTTGTTCAGCTCGGCCAGCAGGTCTACGCCGTTGAGCTGCGGCACATTGGGCATATTGAGCGCCACGCCATTTTTTAGCTGGCCGGGCAGACCCACGCCGATTTTGGCAATTTTTCGTCCGGTAGAAAATTTTTGGATCAACGCGCTGATTTGTTCCAGTACATTTGGCGCGGTTTTGCCGGTCTCTCTTTGCAGAATTGCGCCGCGGGCATCAGCCAGTCCGGCGGTAATTTTTGTCCCGCCAACATCTATGCCTATGTACATGGGCGGATAATATATTGAAATTATTTAAAAATCAAACTTAGTCAGCATGTCGTCAGTAGACGCTTTAGTATTAGCTTTCGCCTTAACTTTTCTGACTTTCAGCGGTTTGCGCACCGCGTCGGTGTTTTCTTTTGTTTCCAGATCGGCCTGCAATTCCTGACGCGGATTTGCCGCCTGCTTGGCCAGGCCAAAAGTATAACCGACCGAGATGCGGTGCGTGACACCCAGCTCATCGATCGGCACGTAAGCATAGTCGGCGTTAAAATTAGCAAAAGCCACACCCAGTCCCAGCGACATCTGGCTGAAAGTATTGTAACCGACGCGGCCGGCAAAATATTGCCCCAGCCAGTACTCCGCACCCACGCCAAAACGCGGATCGTTGTCATTGGGCAGTTTGGCGTCGAGCAGCAGGCTCAATTTATTCCAGAGAAAAACCGTGCTGTATTCCGCGCCCAGCGCAATGGTCAGCGGTAATTCTTCCTCGGGACGCAAAGCTTTCAGGCCAATGTTCTGTACATTTAAACCCAGTTTTAAATTTGGGATCAGATCTTTGTAAATCAAGCCAGCGTCCAGAGCCAGACCGTCAGCCTTTTCACCGGCCAGATCTTCGCTGATTATTTTCAAGCCGATACCGGCATCCAGCGCGCGGGAAATGATCCGCGAGTAGCCGAGATTGAGCACCGAGATCGCGCTGTTAAAACTTTTACCGGTTTCCAGATATTCGCTTTTAGTATTGCCGCCATAAACCGTTTCTTTGTCTTTCGGCGTGTCCAGCATCATGACATACGCGCCAAAAGTGTCTTTCTCGGAGAGCGGCAGCGCGCCAAAAATTGTCTTGGCCGAAATACCGGCCAGCCAGTTCAGCTGCATGAAATCCACGCGCGGATTGCGCACGGCGCTTAAACCAGCGGTATTCCAGTATATAGAACTCGTGTCGTCCGCGGCGGCTGTATAACTCTCGCCGAGAGCGGCGGCTTTCGCGCCCAGCCCGATTTTCAGGTAATTGGCGCCTGTCGTGCCCGGCCCGTTCACCGCGGCAAAAAGACCGCTACTCAGGCAAACCACCAGAAATATAAACCATACTCTGCGCATCGCTCTCCCCTATCTGTATTATTATCGACAGCAGAGGCCGCAAAAATGCATCGAATTTTGTCGTTCCATTCATTTCAACTGAACACAATTTGTTTTCTTTTTTGATTTTTTTGTAATGTCTTAACATTATAAATTAAAATATCGCCCGTATAATTTTCCTTAAAACAGGGTATAATATATTTGCAGGTGAAAGTTATGCAGAGCAAATTTATGAGTAATCCTGAACGATCAGTTGGAACAGACGATTCTATTGCCAAAATCTCCGGCAACACTGTCGAGATTTTTGGGCAGAGGTTTAAATTGTACCTCCCGTTTTATTATAAAACTGGAGAATTGAAAAGCTTTGCGATAGACACTACTGTAATAAAATTTCAAGGGCGAGAAATTCCTATTGGCGGCAGAATATATCTATATGAAGATGGAAAATTTTTTGGCGCAACTATTAATAAAGAATACACTTGGGAACTCTTAGGGCAGCCGCTAGTGCTATTTGGCGGAATTACTTTTCACCACAGCGGGGCTTTGAGATCGGTCACCATAAAAAAAACAGCGGAAACAAAATTTATGATAGAAGATGAACCGCTTTTTCTGGCCAAGTGGGATGTGGTATATTTTTATGAAAAAACCAGCTTGCCTGAAGCGGTTAATTTTTTCTACGATAGAAGCTATAAAGACGGAGCATATAACTTGCTTAAATTAGACGAAACTGGAGAAATTACGGAACGCATTTATCTAGAAAGGCCGAATGACCCCAGTTAATCTTTAATGGCTCGTGAATTTGCTATTTTTTCATAAATAGCAAACATTTTGGTATCCACCTGTTTAAAAAAGTCAAACCCTAACTCTTTGGCTGGTATTGCCAGTAATCTCGAGGTTAATTTGTCGGTAATATCTTCTATTTTTTCCGGTATATCCACACCAAGCGCAGCATTGCTGGCTATATGCCAATATTCCTTAAAAGGATGGTTAAATTTGTTCCGGATAATTTTAAATTCGCGCTGAAAGCGAGGATATTTTTCTTGATTTTCATAAAGCTCCTGAAAATCCGCCGCGGATAAATAATCACAATGCGCAGGATGCAGTTCAGCCGCGTAATTTTGCAGAGCCTGCATGAGATGGTTCATATTTTTGATAAACAACTCGTCCTCATAAGTAAGTCCTATATCGGCGAGGCTGATTTTATCCTTGGGGTGTTTGTCATTATAACTGTTTACCTTAGGCAAGAAATCATAAAAACGATTGACCGTATATTTCATGGAAAAATACCAGTTATCCTGCCTCTCCTTGCCGCTACCGATAACTTCAGAAACTCTAATATCGTTGCCATTAATATCCTTATCAATAGGCAATCCCCTGTTTGACATAATCGTTTTACCATGTATTATTTCAATAGAATACTTGCCAGACACATTTAAAGTCTCATCAAAAATTGCTCGTACTGGGTCTTGATCAGATAAATCTCTGGCCGTTTCAATACGACTCAAGAAAGTACCTTCTATGGTTTCGCCATGTTCATTTGTTTTAGTCGGAGCATAAAATGTATAGTATTCATTCTGGATAGACAAATAAAATTGTGTGTTGAGTTGTTTTTGTCTTGCCTCGGCAGGCGACTCTCTGCCGTTTAACATAATTGCATCTTCAAAGTCCTCAAAAGATCTGACTGTAAACTCTGGGTTGTTTTCCAGTTCTATATCGCATTGTGCCAGTTCTTTTTGTGCAAGTTCTATGGCTTTTGTCATAGCGTCAACATATTTTTCGTCACAAACAACAGCGTTGCTGATGTCAAAATCTGCAACGGAACCGACAATCACATTAGAATCCATATCAGAACTAGTTGATGCTCCGAGTTTGTTGTATTCAGATAACAGCCGCCCAAAGCCGAACATGAACATAGAATCTTCCAATCCTTCATGCTTAGCGAATAATTCCGGCAGCATTATGTCTTCAACATAGGTCTTGATCACAAATTCTTTTAATAATTTGGTGTGCAATAGTTTGATCTGCGGCTCATCATAAGTGATGTTTTGCAGGTCAGCCATTTCATTATTAAAAGTGGTATATTTGTTTTTCAAAATTTCCAGTTTCTCATCATGATTTTTACCTTGAATAGCTGTTTGAAAATCCGCTCTCTCCGCGTTTAGCCGGCTCTGGTAATCCGCGGTCTCCAACGCGTACATGGCGTCATAAACAATAGATGATATTCTTCTCTCAGCCAGTTTATCAATAATATTCAGTTTGAGCGAGGCTCTAGCAATATTCATGGCTTTCAAAAATTCTTCTTTACCTACATCTTTTATCGCTTTTAAGATATTTTCTAAAACTGTTTTATCGTCTATACTTGGATTATCACGTAGTTTTTGTATTACATCTTTAGCTAAATCAGCTGCTTTTATCAAGATTACTCTAGATACAAGTGAAGCATTTTGCACAAGTTGAATATTTTCCGGTTTGAAGCCATTTCCACACATAACACAAGGGTGATTGTAAAAATTCTCCTTTAATTCGACATCATTAATCACGCTAGCTTTGAATGCCAAGTCACCAGGATTCTTTTGCTCACCAAAATAAGTATCTACGGTTTTGGCAGCCCAGTCTTGTTGGTCAACGTTCATTCTTTTAGGCAGAGGAACGCTGGTTTTCTGGGAAGTAATTTTGGTCATTTGAGCCGCTGAGGGTAAATCCTGCTCCAGGCTTGCAACCATAACAACCGCCTTTGTTGTCTATAATATCGACTTACAAGCGTTAAAAAATGTATTGAATTTTATTGGTTTTGTGCCGTTATATATTCTAGAAAATCAAAACTTATATATAGAACGCAGCCCCGGCGGCGGATTTTCCGCGGTCAAAAGCCGCTGCAAATAGCGCATTAAAAGGTCGTACTCGATATTGACGCGGTCGCCAGCGCGCAAAATTCCCAGCGTGGTGGAGCGCAAGGTGTGCGCCACCAAACTAACACTAAAAACAGAATCTTGAACGTCTTGAATAGTCAAAGAAACGCCGTTGACTGTAATTGAACCTTTGGACGCCAGAAATTTTTTGTCGCTGACTTTGACGCGCAAAATATTCCCGTCAAAACTTTCTACCAGCCCGGCCTCGTCCACATGTCCGCTGACAAAATGGCCGCCCAAACGGCTGTCCGCCCGCAGCGCTCTTTCCAGATTGACCGCCGCGCCGGATTTTAAATCACTCAGCGCGGTATCCCGCAAAGTCAGCCGCATCGCGTCAAAATACAAGCCGCTGCCTTTTATCTCCGCCACGGTCAGACACACACCGTTCACCGCCACGCTGTCGCCGAGCCGCGTTTCCGGCGCGATCCGCGGCGCCTGGATCTCCAGCCTGTCTCCGGCCGCGCGCGTCTGACCGATCTCTTCGATAATTCCGGTGAACATTATTTTTTCTCCGCCAATCCGCCGAGTATACCGTTCACAAATTTAGCGGATTCTGCTGTGGAAAATTTTTTGGCCAGCTCCACAGC
>JAIRWS010000004.1 GCA_031268855.1 Candidatus Margulisiibacteriota bacterium
CCCCTGGTAGTGTTGTTTTGAAGTGGTTTGCTATAATTTCTTGGTATCTTGTTCCACCTCTTGCGTCTTTTTCCAGTATGCGCTGTATTTGTACTGATAGTCTCAGCGCGTTTACTGTCGCCGCGGTTGCTTGTGTTAGGTCTGCGTATAATCCCCCCCATGTATCGTATCCGTTTATTCCCATTGGTCTCATTGCTAGTTGCTGCGCGTATCCTGTTTGGTTTTGTGTTGTTACTGTTTTGTCGCTTCCTACTCCGCTCATTAAGTGTCCTACTTGGTTTCCGTTTTGTGTATACCATTGTGCTTGTACGTTTATTAATTCTGCTTTTGGTGCATTTACTGGTGCTGCTACTCCTATCGGCATTTGTATTGCATCGCCTTTTTGTGGTGCCGGTAATGCTGATGTGAAGTAGTCGTGGTATTTGTATACTTTTTGTGGTTTTTTGTATACGCTCGTTTCGCTTATTGTGTGTGTTCCGTCTCCTGTTTCCTCTGTTATTGGTGCCGTTACGTTTTGGTCTCTGAACCATCTGTTCCAGATTTGTATGTATGCCCTGAATGGTAGTGCTGATATTGTTCCGTCGTTTGTGTAATTGTTGTATCCTATTGGTATTCCTAGCTTTTCTGCTACGTCTCCTTTTTCCACTGGGTATAGTGTTCCAAAACCCGTTTGGTCTTGGAATGTTATTTGTGGTACTTGATATTCTGTTGTTTGTGTCCATGCTCCGTTTCTGTTCTCTCCCATGAACTCCCGCCAGTGTTCCCAGAGTAGTCTGTTTGGTACAAAGAAGTAGTATATATCTATGTATGCGTTGTCCATTGTTGGGTGTAATGGTGTGCTCATCCTTATTATTGCTGTTGTTTTTATTTTGTGTGTGTCTGCTGGTAGTACATCCTGCTCTATATAAAATGGTATTAGTTCTCCTGCGTTGAATGTTGTTTTGTGGTTTTGCGGCCGTTCGAATGTTGAGCGTTGTATGTTTTCGTGCGGTAATTCCGCAAAGTGTGATTGACTATTTCTGTTCATCTTTTTTCTCCTCTACTTTTTTTTCTGGTTTTTCTGGTTTTGGTTGTTCTGTTTCTCTTTTCATTTGTGTCATTTTGTTTTGTGCCCATTTGTTTCCTTTTTCTATGAATTCGTCTATGTTGTGGTTAAATTCTTGTCTTACGTCTAGTGGTAGATTTTCCCATAGGTCTTTTGTTGAGTTTGCTAGGTTGATTGCGCTTCTTAGGTCGTGTGTTGCTATTTCTCCGTATTGTTCTTGTCCTAATTTTGGTGTTTTGATTACTCCGTATTTTTCTAGTGTTTCATATATATCCGTGTCTACGTTGTTTGCTTGTATCCATTCTCTTACGTCTATTTCTTGCCCTGCCATTTTGATTTTTGGGTTGCCAATTTTTATTGCTCCCCTGCCCTGTATTCTTTGGTTCCGTTTTTGGTATGGTGTTAGTTCCTTTGTTTTTGCTTCACTCATAGTCTTGTTCCGCCTCTCATTATTCTTGGTGATAGGTTTATTTTTTTTGTGCTTATTGCTGTTCTCGTGAATATTTTTCTGTCGTTCCCTTTTGTGTGTTTACGCATTTTTCTCCACCTCGTCTTTGTTTAGTATTTTGATTAGGTCTTGTGTCAAGTCTAGTGCGTCGTTGATGTTGATTTTGCCGTCTTTGTTGTAGTCTAGTATTTTGTTTATTAGTTTAACTAATATTTTTTTAAAATCCATGATTTACTCCTTTCTTATTTTTATTTTTAGGATTTGTTGTTTGTTATTTTGTTGCTTTAATTATTGTAATTATTATGTTGAGTGCAAGCGCGATAATTTGTACCGCGCTTGCTGTTACTGATTGTACGTTATTCGTTTTCTTTACCCTGGTATTGTGTTGCGCTTGCTGATGTTCTTGGCGTGTATGGTCTTATTTCTCCGGTTTCTGTGTCAAATGTTCCTAGGCTCATTAAGTTAAAGTCTTTTGGAAATTTTACAAAGTCGTTTTCCTCTTTGTTGCCTTTTGGCGTACATGCATCTCCGAAACTTCTTATTGCTTGTCCCTCGCTGTCAAAAGTTAGTAGGTTGATGTAGCCTATTTTTTCGTCTTTGATTCCTACGATTGTTTTAAGCATTTTCTTTCTCCTCTGCTTTATTTATTTTATCTTTTTTGCTATTACCATTCTGTTTATCATGTACTCCTGCAATCTCGATTCTCCACTGGTAACATGTTCCCTTTTGCCTTTCCATGTTGTTGAGTTCTCTCGCGTCGAGTATCGCCCTGTCCAGAATGTAATATTGTGCATACTCTTTCTCCTCTTTAGTTACTCTGTCTACTAATACTAATTTGAATTTTTTTTCTGACATTTTTATATCTCCTTTTTTGTTGATATTACGTAGTCAAATACCCCCTGTATATCTTTTCCTAGTCTCCTTAGTGTGTGTATGTCTATTTCGCTCCTCAATATTTTTCTTAGTCCGAGCATTGCTTCCGAGAATGTGTCGTTGTAGTTTTGTGCTATTGTGTACATTTTTGTCTCCTTTGTATGTTTTTTGTTTGTTGGATTCTTTTGTCGCTTTAGTTACTTTTGGTAAGATATATTATGCGACGTTGATTAACAAAGCCAAAAAGCCTTGATTTGTCATGATTTATTATGATTTATTGTGAACTAGCCGCGAATTTTCAAGGATTGAGCTTAATTAAATGATCGTTCATATGTTCGGCGGAAATATTTTGCGCGCGGCGGATTTCCGTAATGGACGTGCTGTCATTATTGATGCTGACCAGACCGTCCAGCGCGTCGCCGAATAAACTGACTTCTTTGGCCGGCAGATAATCGCCGTTTTTAGCCAGCACGTACTTAGTCGTGCGCCCTTGCCCGACCTGCACCAGCTGATTTTTAGCAACCAGATCGCTCAATTCATTGTGGGCCGTCTTGTACGACACGCCATTCAATTCACGGTATTGAATATTGGTAATGTCCGCGCGTTCTTCGAGGTATTTCAGGCAGGCCTCCTGGCGTTTTTGCACAAATTCCGGCGCAATATTTTCCAGCGTCAGGATTTTGGCCGGCGTTGTCGTCTGCACTTCTGAGCTGCCGACCGCGCTGTACGGTTTTTTCTCGCCCTCAGCGATCTTGACGACAAAAAGCCTTTTATTGCTGCGAATAAAACCAACGATCTCAAAGTTCAGCGCAGGCTTAATTTCTTGGGTCAAAATACCGTTCAGCCACTTGCTGTCAAAGACGCAGCCCGGCAGTTGAAAAGTATAGCGGTCAAACCCTAAGATCAGATAACCGCCTTTTTCGTTGGCCAGCTCCACGGCTTTTTTCGTGATGTCCTGCGAAGTATTGATATGCGGCACGCCGCACATCTTGACGTCCGACTTGATCAGCTGCAAAAATTCCGGCCAGCTCAGCATCTGCATTATGCTATAATCTTAACATATCGTTCATGCTGAAACAATTCTGGAATCTGCTTTTTCCGCAAAAATGCGTGGTTTGCGGCGGCGCGGTGGACAATGCCCTGCTCTGCTCCAACTGCGGCCGTCTGCGTCCGTATCAGGAACGCAGTCCGCTGACGCTCGGCTATAAATATCTCGCTTTGTTCGAGTACGACGAAATTGCCAGAAAGATCATCGCGCAGATAAAATATCAGAAAAATCGTGAATTAATACCGTTCGTGCAGGAAGCCTTATTACGGGCGGCGCCGCAGATCGACGCGGATCTATTGATCCCGATGCCGCTCAATCCGCTACGCCAGCAAGAGCGCGGGTTCAATCAAAGCGCGGAATTTTTTAAGACTTACGCCGCGTATCAGCATATTCCTTTGCGCGGCGATCTGGTTTACCGCGGCAGGAACACGCAAAAATTAGCCGCGCTTTCCCCGGCTGAGCGCGAGCAAGAGACCGCGGCTGTTTTTCGGGTCTGGGAGAATAAACGCGCTGAGTTAAAAAATAAAAAAATCCTGCTTGCCGACGACATTATCACGACTGGCAACACGCTGAAAAAACTGGCGGAAGTTATTGCCCAATGCGCTCCAGCCAGCATTGAAATTCTCGGCGTTTTTCGGCCTGCGCTCCAGGCCAATATGTTATAATAGCGTATATTTTATAATAATGAGGGAGAGCAGTATGCGCGTAAAAACAGCCGTTAAAACCAGCGCCGGTTCGGCCAAAATTTGGGAAACAGCCGTCTGGATTTTTATGGGCGTATTTTTGGCTTTATGGTTTTATGTCAACTATTCCACAATTTACGGACTAGATTTTACCTCTAATTTACTGCAGGCTAAAGATCTGGCCGCTGGCGGGAGATTGTTTCAAAATTCCCGCGCTGGCTTTAATTTAACCAATCTGCTGATCTACGCGCCGCTGTTTAAATTGTCCGGCAATTTTGCTCTAGTACGCGCTGTCGGCCGCCTGCTCACCCAGATCTTACTGCTGCTGTCCTGCGTTTTTTTCACCAAGCAGCTCGGCGTCAAAAAGCCCTGGCGGCTGCTGACCGCCTGCTTTTTGCTTTTGCCGGTGGGCGCGGATAATTATATTTTCTTAATGAACAACGGCCTGATCTATGCCTTGATGCTGGCGCTTTTTGGTTTCTTTTTGCGCCTGCCGCTGTCCCAAAACCGCGCGGCGCAAAATATTTTCTTTATAACGCTGGCTTTCCTGAGCGGCGTGTGTTCTTTTCAGCTGTATTTCTTATACTCCCCGCAGGAAATGCTGGCGCGCGCCGGAGGCTTTTTGCTGAAACTCTGGCAATTCTTAGGTTTTTATCCGGATGTCAAAGTTTTCAGCCTGCGCGGTATTTTTAGTCTGGCGTCCATAATTTTTGGCCTGTCCCTCTTCAAACTGTGGCGGAATAATAAAGAACAGCCGGATGCGCGCGCGGCAATTTTGCCGGACTTTTTGGCCAAAGCTTTTCTTTTTACGCTGGCCGTTGCTGTTTTGACCTATCAGCCCTGCGGCGGCGGTCAGTATGCTTATTTTGCGCTATTCATTTTTATAGCGCCTTTTATCGCCTGGCACTTTGACCAGCACGGCCTGCAAAAACCGCTTAGCGTCTTTTTGCTGATCTATCTGCTGGCCGGCGGACTTTATGCTTTTGGCTCGTATTATAAATTTGCCCGCGAAAATACCAAAGTGCACGCGCCGCTGGCCGCTTTTTTGACTGCCGGTGAATACCGGTTTGGTTATTACGCTTCCTGTTGCCGCAGAGGCGAGGCGCTTCAAGAGCTGACCGACGGACGGACGCGCCTGGCGCCGCTTAATTTAACTCACTTCGACGCTAACTCGAATTGGGAGCCGCAATGGGGAACTTTTGTTCTGGTCTGTAATTATTGTGTGGACAAACACAGAACGCATCCTTATTTGCAAAACAGTCCGCAGCTATACAGCGACGCTGACTACACTTTGTTTACTTTGCAGAAATAATCCCGGCGGCCTGCTCAAAATGCCTGATCGAACGGGCTGTCTCTCTCAATTTTTGGCCGCCGATCTGTAAAGTGCGCGCGCTGTCGCTCAAGGAGCGCTGCACCAGATGTTTTTGTCTGGATTTCACATCCTGATATTCCGAATAAATAAAATATTCTTTCTGTTTGCCTCTGGTTACCGGCCAGACCAAGCCGACATTCTCAATAAACAGCGGCTCGTTCAAAACGCAGGCCGCGGAATTCAAAATTTCCTGTGCCTGTGGCGCGCGCAGCGCCAGCGGAAATCTATTCTCAGCGCTGTGGTAAGCGGACAATGTATCTTTTAGTTTCTGGCTGGCTTCCGCCAGCAGCTGGCTGCTCATCAAATAATCGTATATATCCGCCGAACCGCGCACCAGTTTGCGCGCCACGCCGCCCCGGCCTTTGGGAAAAGTGAAGCCTAGATGGAGCGCGATCAGCCGCTCGCGCAGCGCCCGGGATTTTTCGGAATATTCCTCGCCGGCATAATCGGGTTTGGCCAGCAGATTTTTCAGCTCCGCGCGGACTTTTTTTAATTCTTCCCACTTTTGTCCCTGTTCAAAATACAGATAAGCGGCAATCTGTTCCGGTCGGACGCCGTCCGCAATCTGCGGAATACAGGCCATAGCGCCCAGTGTCCAGAGCAAAATATCCAGTGTGCCGATCAAATCATAGTGCCGGCCTTTTTCGTTAAATTCCAGCAGGCTGAGCGCGCCCACATTATTGCGCGGGGAGAGCAGAGAGCCGATGGCAATAGTGCGGACATTTTTATGATCGTGAAATTTTGTTGCCGTGCCTTCGATCAGCTGCAGAGCCGGTTCCGCGCCCGCTTTGCTGATCATGTTATAAATAGCCCGTCCCACCACGTCGGGAGTGTTGCAGCACAGGCCGATATCATAAGCGCAGTAAATATTATTGGTGCGCAGCTTGACCGCGGCGATCAAAAGTTTCTCCACGCCGGCGTTTACCGAAACTCCGGAATTAGGATTAAGGCAGCGCAGGAGTTTGTCTTCAATAGAATTCTTACTCAAACCCGGAATAGCGCCAGCTTCGGCGGAAATCATCTGGTGCAGATCTTCAGCCAGCAGGGCTAAAGTAATCTTATTGCCGCTGGCATAAGCCAAAATCGAACTGATCGTGTAAGCGCTGGCCGAACCGTTGGCGGCGTTATACCAGGCCTGCTCAAAGCTGCCGCCGGAGCCGAGAAATTTCTGGACCTCACTTTTCATTTCATGGAGGATCAACGGCTGCAGCTCGGCCATATTATCCGCGCCCAAAAAGTCCGCGACGACCTGTCTGGCCGGCACAAGATTGTCTCCGCCGCGCTGGCCGCGCGTCAAGTCCAGCTCATGCATAAATTGAATAAATAAATTCCGGTCGTCGTTTTTATTTTTAGAAATAAGCCCCAGCACATTCTGCGCGTCGATCAGAAAAGGGCGCGCTCTGGCCAGCAAAGCGTTGTCGGGCGGCGCTCTGCGCCAGAGCGGTTTGTAAAACGCCTGTTCGGAGCTGTTGGCCTGATCGTGAAACTCCGCCTGCAAAGTTTCCAGCGTTGTAATTATCCCGTTCAACAGGCGGTCAGTTTTGGCCAAACTATGGTTTTTTAAAAATTGCTTTTTTATTTTCCACAGCTTATTGAGCAGCCGTCCGGTCAAGGCGCGGTTTTTATTATTGTCCCGCAGCAGCGGCAGAAAACGCAGGAGCATTTCGGTCAAAAGCTCGGACAGGTTATGGCTTTGCCGCCGTTTCTGCAAAGTCTTGAGCTCCTGCAGCAATTTTCCGGCATACTGCTCTAATCCCCGGTAGGACAGTTCATGATCGAGCCAGATGTTGTAGTTGCGCGGCGAAATTTTGCCAGTGTCCGCCAAACGCCGCAGCACGTCGCGGCAGACGATCTTCACCCTGTCGGCGGCGGAAGCGTTGTGCACGGCCAGAGCCAGTCGGCCGGCGAAAAGATTTTTCTCCGTTTCCGTCAGAGAATTATAGTTAAGATACAGCAGTTCGATCACTTTTTCGATAAAATCTCCTTTGGTAACCGGGTTGTTGATCAGCTCGATGAGGCGCACCGTGTAGCCGGTCAGAGCCAAAAGATTCAATTCCGCAAAGGGCGTTTGATTGATCTGCTGGAAATATTCTTTCTCTTCCACGCTCAATCTTTGATAATCCAGCGCAATAGAAAAATCCGGCTCGCTCTCCCGGTGTCCGGCCAGCGCCCGCCGAAAACCATCACGCGCCGCGGTGTTCTCCAGAGCGTGCTGATACTCTCCGTGCAGTCCAAAGACTATCCGGCCAGGACGCTCCAGCGCCAGAGGCAGGATCAACTCGCGCCCGGACAGCCGGAGCACAAAGCCGGTTTCTGGAAAATACTCCGGCGCGATTTCCTGCGCGGGGTTGAGATAGACCAGAGCTTTGCGTAAAAGCGGCGTGATCTCCTGGAAATCCGAGACGGCGGGATTATTTTTTTCGGAGTCCAGCTCCGCGATTAGTTTCTGAGTGTAAAGATAATTATTCTCCAGAAACTTAAGCGCTCCAGCGTAGGAAATACCTGCCCTGCTTCCGTTATAGCTAAAGGCCGCGTAAAAATTTGAACCGTTAAGCAAAGTGTCACGGTCATTGTCGCGGCAGTAAATATAGAGAGTGTCCCACGGCAGAGAAAATCGGCCTAAAATCAACAGCAAAGCCAGCAATTTTTCATAAGCGCGCAGGTCTTTGTCCTGGAGGGAAATTTTAAAGACAGCCAGCGCCTGTCCGCGCGGTAGATTTTGGCTGTAATGTTCTAGAGAAACTTCGGCTAGATTGGTAAAATTGCCCAGTAGAATATCCTGCAGAACACTGAGCAGATAGAAAAATTTTACGCTTTTGGCTTCCCCGGGGTCGGTTAGATCAAAAGGGATAGTGTAGCGGGCGCTGTTTTTGAGCAGCAGGGTCAGAAGCAAAAAAGTATCTTGAGCCTTGAGCCAGCTGGTCAAATCCAGTTTTTTATCCGCCAGAATATTTTCCAGCAAATGCTTGAGCCGCGCATGTTCGGCTTGCTCCGGTGAAAGTCCGGCCTTCTGCAAAAAAGGCAGAATAGCGCTGTTCTCGCGGACTCCGCTGGCGGCCAGCGCCTCTCGGTAGCGCCCGATAAATTCCGTGTGGAAGTAGTATTTGCCGCTGTTTTCGGCGTCCGGCGCGCCGTATCCGCCAAACAGCAGTTTGGCTTCTGGTGAGATTAAGATTTTTTTCAGCAAATCAAAGAGGTCATTGAGCCGCAAGGACTGTCCCTTTTTTAGGTCTTGCAGAAAAGCCCGCGCCACCGGATCGCGGCTGGCAATATTGCGCGGATTTAACAGGCCGGCGCTCCGGCGTTCGGCGGCCTCCAGCTCCTCCAACTGGGCGCTTAAAAAGGGGAATATCCCGCCGGTCTCCGAAGCAACCCATTCCTTCTGTTCCGTTTGCGCAAATATTTTTCTCTGCATAATTTTCCTCCTCTAGCTCAAGGCCGCCCTTGATAAATAATATCTCTGGCCTGCGCGCCGCGCGCATTACCGACCAGCCGGTCAGCGTAAGCCAAAAGAATTTTCCGCACGGCTTTTAATTCCGCAGGAACGCGGGGCTTCTGCAGATAATCCGCGCTGCCCAGCAGCAACTGCTCTTCCGTCAAAACAGCCAGATAGTCCTGAATATCCGGCATTACCCGCGCGCCAAAAATCAGATACAGCTCAAGCAAAACTGCGTTTAGCTGGCCTGCTGATTTACTCTGAATAGCGGCCAGCGCCTGCTCCACCACCCTGCCGCGCAATTCACGAGAATTTGCCGCCGTCAGGTTTTTTATTCTATGTCTGGCCTCTGTCAAAACTTTTTGGCTGGAGAGCGGAGTCTGCCGGGACTGTCCACCCAGACGCCAGGAACTACGGATCGTCCGGCGCAGAGCTTTGGCCAGCATCAGGCGGTACCAGTAGTAAGTCTGACTGAAATAATTTTCCGCCTGTCTGGAATCCGCGTATGAATATCTCTGAATGTCGGCCAAATGTCTGGAGCGGTCTTGCCCTGTTTTCTGAAAAAGCCGGATCAGCATGCGCACATCCAATGTATACAGATAACCCTGCACCGAAGACGCGCCACCCGGCGTTTTGATGAAACTCAACGCTTCGATATTAAATTTAATCAGTTTGGCGTCAAGGCTGTCTGGAGTTTCCGCGCCGTAATTCTGCGGGTATAACCGGCAGAGATTTTTACGGATAAAAGCTTTGTGAGACAGGTAATTGAGCGCGCCTTCCACACAGAGCCGGTAAAAATTATCGCAGGCTTTGGAAACCACGGTCAGATACCGCATTTCTATATTTAGCGCGCTGGTTAAAATCATGCTTAAACCGCTACCGGTCAACGGACGAAAAGCGTTGAACCAACATTCCCGTCGGGTTTTGCCCCTGATTTTGTTATTCCCAAAAGTGTAAGCCGCGCCGATCGTCCCGACCCCCAAAAGCGTCAGGATTTTAAGCAAAGACCGGGACGCGCCCGCTGCGGTCAGCCAGGCCTGAGCCGTAAAGGAACAAAGCTGGGTCAAGGGCAATCCCAGCGAGCTGTACATTGCGGATTGAGATAGTTTTACGCCTTTTAAGTCCCGCAAATTATAGCGCCAGAAACGCAGGCCGTTGGCTGAAACCAGCAGCATGACGCTGTTGGTAAACAGGCCGAGCGCCGTGTTGAGCACAATGACATTGGACAGCGGGAAAGGTAAAAAATCTAAAGAGGGATAAGCGATCGCTGGAAACAACGCGAAAACTCCGGCAGCCAGACCCGCGCTGGCCACCGCCCGGATCGGGTCGCGCAGAACGGGATTGAGATTGCGGTAAAAACGGCGCCAAGTCTGCCAGCGCCCCGCCGGTTTGGCGCCGGTCTGTTTTAGCCGGACAAAATCAGACTGCGCGCTGTCCAGAGACAGAGGCCGGAACGGCTCCGCAGCCAAAAAAGCCCGGACGTAACGCGGCTGTTCAAAAATCTGGCGGTAATCATTGACCGTTTCGATTATAGTCCGGAGATTCTGTTTTTGGTGGGCGGCGATTATCTTTTGCGGAATAAGCAGCAGCGCGGATTTTACTTCCGGCGAATTGCGCAGATTGGTTTCAGCGATAAAACGCTCTATTTCCACAGCCAGCTGCGCCCGCTCTTCAGCAGAAGCCGCCGGATAAAGCTGGCAGAGTTTGGTCAAATAAACCAGCTGGTGCAGATTGAGCCGCTGAATGCCGCTGACCAGCCAGTGTCCGCTTTTGTCCAGTATTTCCCGCGCCGGGCTGTCTGGCGGAGGCTTGCTCAATTCGCCGCAAAGCTGCGCGCTGACCCGCCGGTCTGACGCGCTAAAGAAAATCCCGCAGCTTTCCGTTATAGAAATTTTTTTCAAAAACATACCCTGCCCATATTCTTTATTTGGAGCCGGAAATTCCACGCCCCACAGCAATGTATTTGCCGGCCAAAAGCTCGTTGACAAAATATTTACCGCCGTTGTTTGTGCCGGAAGACTGCTTGAAGCCGCCCAGGTGCATCACGTCGCCGCCCAGCCAGAGATGAAAATCATTGATGATGATGCTGCCGGCCAGCGTTTCTTCAATAAAATCCTGAATGAATTTTTTATCCTCAGACCAGAGCGAAGCGCGCAAGCCGAAACGGGAGTAATTGGCCAGCGCGATAGCTTCCGCCGGAGTCTTAAAAGTGATTACCGGCAGTACCGGCCCCAGTATTTCATTCTGCATAATAGCCATCTCTGGCCGGACATTGCTGATCAGCGTGGGCTGAAAATACAGACCGGTATGCACGCGCCGCCCCAGATAATCCACACGGTGCCCGCCGCAGACGATCCGCGCCCCGCCGTTAACCGCCTCGGTAATTGCGAACATTAGATAGCGCACGGTGTCCGTATGCGCCAGCGGCACGATTTGTGTATCCGGCTCGCCGGGCAGACCGAGTTTGAGCGCGCTGATCTTTTGTGCCAATATTTTCAGCAGCTCCGCCTGCAAATCTTCCTGTACGATCAAACGCTTCAAGGCGATGCAAATCTGGCCGGACGCGGTAAAGCGGGCTTTGACAATTAAGTCCGCCGTGTATTCCAGATCTTTTACGGTTTTATCCACCACGCAGGCGTCGCTGCCGGCCAGTTCCAGTATCGGTTTGATGCCGGCTTTGAGGCAGGCGCGGCCGACCTTGATGCCAATGCCGCTGCCGCCGATAAAAATCAATCCGTCGATCAGCCGTTTTTTCAGCCACTCATCAATGATTATTTCGCCCATGCCGACTAAAACATTGATCACACCGCGCGGCATTTTTTCCGCATCCAAAGCCTCCTGCAGAAGCCCGCCAATATATAAAGTGGATAGCGGGCAAACGCTGGGCGCCTTGATAATACTGGTGTTGCCGCTGACGATCTGCGAAGCGATAGGCAGCACGCCCAAAAGCAGCGCCGCGTTAAAGGGCACGACTATGCCGACCACGCCCAGCGGCTGGCGCAGAATATAATTGCCCGCGATTTCCGCCGGAATAATCGGCGCGGCCATTTTGGCGTAACGCTCTAGGGCCGCCTCGCTTAAGATCACCGTGTTTATTATTTGAAATTCCCATTCGAGCATTTCCAGCGACAGGCCTTCCGCCAAAGAAAGCGCGGTTAGTTTTTCTTTATGCTCGTTCAGTTTGGCGCGCCATTTTCGCAGAACAGCCAGGCGGCTTTCGAGCGGCGTGCGCCGAAAAATTCCCGCAGCCTCCCGCGCGGCCGCGGCGGCCTTGTTGTTCTCAAGCGTTGTCGCTATATAATAGACAGGATAATTACCGTCGGCGCCCTGCTCCGCGGCGTTCTGGCCTTCGCGCAAACGCTCTCTAGCCGGAATAAAAATATCCCGCACTTTGGTTTTGACTTTTTCTCCGGCAATAAGCAAGTAATGTTCAGATCGTTCCATACACGAAAGAATAAACTGGAATTGTTAAAACAATATAAGGGATTTGTTAAATTTAAAGGTTACTTTAACAATAGCCGCATTTCTTTCACCGCCGGCCTCAGGCCAGTAAAGACCGCGCGCGCGATGATGTTGTGGCCGATATTGAATTCCGTAAACAATTTTTTTTGCCCGGCCAGCGCGCGGACATTCTGATAAGTCAGGCCGTGTCCGGCGTTGACCTGCAGGCCTAAACTTTTGGCCAGTCTGGCGGCGGATAGCAGCTTTTGCAGTTCTTTTTGCGTTTTTTTGCGGTCAAATTGCGGCCTCCGCGGATCGGAATATTCCGCAAAAGCGCCAGTGTGCAGCTCGACCATGTCCGCGCCGATCTCCCGGGCGGCTTTTACCTGCCCTGTGTCCGGATCGATAAACAAGGAAACTTTAACCCCGGCGCGCTGCATTTTTCGTGAAATAGACTTTATTTTTTTAATATGGCTTTTGGCGTCAAGGCCGCCTTCGGTGGTCAATTCCCGCCTTTTTTCCGGCACCAGACAGACCGCGTCCGGCTTTACCTGGCAGGCTATTTTGGCGATGCTGTCCACCGCGGCCATTTCCAGATTGAGCCGCGCTTGGGGGAAAGTCCGGCGCAGCAAGGCCACATCTTTGTCCTGAATATGCCGCCGGTCTTCGCGCAAATGCACAGTAATGCCGTCCGCGCCGGCTTTGAGACACTCCCGCGCCGCGCCCAGCAGATCGGGATACACATCTTTTCTGGCCTGGCGTAAAGTGGCGATGTGATCGATATTAACACCCAAGCGCATTTCCCAGTCTCTCCTTTACTTTTTCTTTGCCGAGCAAGACCAGCAAAAACTTTAGACCGGGGCCGGATTTTTGCGCGGTCAAAGCCACCCGTAGCGGGTGAAAAACCTGCCCTTTTTTCAGCCCTGTACATTGTACAATATCGTCAATCACAGCCTGCGCGTTAGTATATTGTTCTGTAGTACCGCCTTGATATATACTATCGATTTTTTCTTGCAATTCACGAAAAACTTGCTTAGCTGACGCGGTTTTTAATTCAGCTTTCTGCTCATCCGTGTATTCTATTTTGTCCGCTGTAAATACCGAAGCCTTATCTGGAATATCGGAAAGCAAGACTATATCATCTTTAATTACCTCAAGCGCTTCTTTGGAAACGTCTTTACAATAAACTGTATATTTTTTATACAAATCATCCACGGTCAACTGTTTAATTTTTTGACAGTTTAGCCATTTTAATTTATTAAGGTCAAAAATCGAGTTGGATTTGGAAACCCTGTTCAGGTCAAATTTTTGGCATAATTCCGCCAGGTTCATCAATTCCGCGCCGTCCGCTGACGTCCAGCCGAGCAAAGCCAGGTAATTTACGATAGCTTCAGGTAAAAAACCGTCTTTTTGGTATTCGTTTATGGAAGCCGCGCCATGCCTTTTGCTCAATTTGGAGCGGTCAGGCCCCAGGATCATCGGTATGTGCGCGAACTGCGGCAGGGCAAAACCCAGCGCATTGTACAAAAAAATCTGCTTGGGTGTGTTGGAAATGTGGTCTTCGCCGCGGATAATATGCGTGATGCCCAGCAGCGCGTCGTCCAGCACAACGGCAAAATTATAGGTGACGGAGCCGTCGGATTTGCGGATCACCTGATCTTTGAAATCTTTGTTCTGAAAAACTATATCGCCCTTGACCAAATCCCGGATGACAGTTTCGCCGTCCGCCGGAATTTTAAAATACACCGCGCCGTCTTTGGCGTAAGCCCGGCCCTCTTTTAATAATTTCTCGGCATAATCCAGATGCAGTTCGCGGCGGGAATTTTGGTAAACCGGCGGCTCGTCGCTGACCAGTCCCAGCCAGTCCAGGCCGGACAAAATGTCCGCGGTGTATTCCGGCCGCGAGCGCTCCTGATCGGTGTCCTCGATGCGCAGGACAAATCGGCCGCCGTGATGCCGCGCAAAAAGGTAATTGAACAGCGCCGTGCGCACGGAGCCGATATGCAGATTGCCGGTAGGCGACGGCGCAAAACGAACTTTTACCATAATTTCTCCCAAACTTCGCGGTAAATATTTACCGCTCCGTAAAAATTTAACCGTTAGTATACATCTTTTTGTTTCAGCACATGCCAAAAAGTGCGCCACAAAACCATAATATCGAAAAGCAATGACCAGTTTTCAATATAATAAACATCGTATTCCAGTTTTTCCTGCGGCGAGGCGGTCAATTCCGCGCGGCCGTTGAGCTGCGCCCAGCCAGTAATGCCGCCTTTGACAGTCAGCCGCTCATTCCAGCGCGGCACGGCCTGCAGATATTTTTCGTGAAAAACCGGCCGTTCGGGACGCGGCCCGACCAGGGACATATCGCCCTTGAGCACATTAAATAACTGCGGCAGTTCGTCCAGCGAAGTTTTGCGGATAAAATAACCAAAGCGAGTCGTGCGGTGTTTTTGATCCCGTACCGCCAGCACCGCGCCGTCTTTTTCCGAATCCACCGGCATCGAGCGGAATTTTAAAAACTGAAATTCCTGTCCGCCGCGCGTAATTCTAGTCTGGCGGTAGATCGCCGGCCCGGGCGAAGTAATTTTAATGCCGAGATAGATCAAAAACATCAGCGGCGCGGAAACGATCAGAGCTGGAATAACCAAAATTAGATCGGCTGTTCTTTTAAGACCGCGATTGATTTCCGAAAATTTTTGTTCCTTGAGTCCGATCAAGTTTAAAGCATCCAGGTCTTCCCAAAAAATATTTTTGGAAAAAGCTTCGGAATGGTAACGGAAATAAATTCCTTGACGCTGGCAAAATTCCACGATTTTGTAAATTTCCTCAGCGCTCAAAATATCCGAGTCGGCAAAAACGGCGGCAATCCTGTGTCTCCGGCAGATTTGCGCAAACTCTTTTAGCCGGCCCAGTTTGATAAAATTTTTTTTCAGCGGATAAATGATCTGCTCCGGTTTCCGGTCAGCGATAAAACCGCAATATTTGAAGCCATATCCGGGGTACTGCAAAATTTTTTCGGCGATCCGCTGGGCGGTCGGGCTGGAGCCGATGATCACCGCGCGTTTATTAGCGTAACCCTGCAGGTGCAAAACCGCCATAATTTTGGCAAGAATTGCTCTATACAGCGAAATCAGCAAAATTGCTGACAAACCCGAATAAACCAAAACATACCGCGAACCCGGGAAAGTCGTGTAGAGAAAAGAAAACGCCATGATCTCCAGCACGCCCAGACTGACACCGGTCGCCGCCGCCGTGATCTCGCGCATCCGCGCCAGCGGCCCCTGAAAATAGCGGTACAAGCCGGCATAGGCAAAAGCCAGCAGCCAGAGCACCTCTACATAGATCATGACTTCCCAGTAATCCGGGAAATTGGCGCTGGGCGTGATCTCGCCGATACCAAACCAATACAGTTTGAATTTCAGAATGTAGCCGAGGCAAAAACTGACAACGATCAAGGCCAGATCACCCAGGATTTTTAAACAGGTAAAGAGCCGCCGAAAATTCCGCATCTAAACCCCCGAGCCGCTTTTGATAAGACTGTCCGGCGCAACGATCATGCCCTCGGGAATACGCACATGACTTTCAATAATGCTATTCGCGCCAACCAGAGAATTTTTGAGCTCACAGCATTGGCCAATGCGCACATTTTTTTGCAGGATCGAATCACTGAGGACTGTAGCCGCGCCCACCTCGTTGCTGCCCAGCAGAACGCTGTTTTGCAAAGAACAATTTTTTTCGACCGCGCAGTTATCGCCAAAAAACTGCGCGCCGAGCTGCTCGGCAGAAAAATCGATCTCGCAGTTTTTACCGTAATAAGAGCCGTTGATCAGCTGACCGGGTAAATTGGCGCTGTTTTTTAAATGTCTGGTAGCGCGGATATAAGCCGGAAAATTATTCACACATTCCGTCCATTCCGGAACGCTCCGGCAAATAATTTGTCTGCGGTGTTTTAACGCCTCGGTCAAAAAAATCTGCAGCTCAAAACGCTCGTAAAAATAATAAGTCAGCAGCAACGGATTGATGACATAGATCTGCGCCGCCGTTTCACCCGCGCCGAAAGCCG
Organism: Candidatus Margulisiibacteriota bacterium; assembly: GCA_031268855.1. NCBI lineage: Bacteria > Bacillati > Candidatus Margulisiibacteriota > Candidatus Margulisiibacteriota bacterium. The sequence continues at coordinate 16,410 of JAIRWS010000004.1, forward strand.
TGAGCAAAGCGCCGCTGGCGGTTTTTTCCAGCATAAAAGTTGAGCCGCATACCCCACCGGAGGTCAGGCAAAGCAGATCCATGACGCCGTTAAAAAACAGATCGCGGATCCGCGCGGCCGGCAGGTCTGTCAAAACCGGCCCATTGAGCAGCAAAAAAGGCTGATCGTCGAGTACGGATTTGAGAAATTCGTATTTGGGCAGCTGTGGACAAACGTAATAATGCACGCCATCCTGTGTCTGATCTTCCGCCAGAGTGTCCGTCAGCACAATGATCTTGCTGAAAATATTAGCGGCTTTTAAATATTCTGTTTGATAGGCCAAAATATCCCGGTTCAGCGGCTCGCGCAGATAAACATTCTGGCCGACATCGAGGATCAGCGCGCGCATTCCTCTCCCTCGCTTGGCGGCGCGCTGCTGGCAAAAGGATCATACAGCGCGATACAGACGGCCAGACAGAAAAATTCGTAAAAAATTATGCGCGTGGCCACCACACCAAAATTAAAAAGCACCTGACCGAGATACACAAACAGGCCGCTGAAAAAACCGAGCAGAACGAAATTGCCAGCCGTAAAACCTTCCCGCCAGAGTTTGCGCAGGATAATAAAAAAGCCAGCGGGTAGCAGCCAGCCGTAATACACCAAAAAACCAGCCGCGCCGCGCGTCGCCAGCATATTTACATAATCATTGTGCAGTTTATCCGGCGTAAACTGCTGTCCGCCTTCCAAGCGGCCGTAATCCGCGCGCCGGAATTTCGGGTACATCTCTTTGATCGTGCCAGGCCCCTGTCCAAAGACCGGCGAGTCACGCCACATATAAGAACCGGTTTTCCACATCGAAGTGCGCGCCGTACCTTTGTTAAAGGCCTCGGCGTAAGTCTGCGTGCGGAAAAACACATTGGCGCTCTTGATGGAAATCTTGCCTTCGCTCTGCAGCCGCCCCACTTCGGACATGACTAAGCCGGCGTGTTGCGGGTCGTTCAGATTGCGCACGCCCTGTTTGGCCAGTGTGTTTTTGATGACCTGCGCGTAATAAAGATTGGAGACGGACGGCAGGGAAACAACCGCGACAAGCAGCGCCAGTAGCGCGATCAGAAAAACTTTTTCCAGCGGATTGGGAAAAGTCTTATAAACCCAGATGCCCAGCAGGATCACGGACGCCACGGAAATATAGATGGCGCTCAAGTCCACCGAAGTAAACTGCATAAAGCCGCCGTACAGAATAACCACGCAGTACATTAAAAGTTTCAGCCAATTCTTTTTAGCCAGCACGGCATAAAGGATATAAGCCAAATACACGGCAAAAGCTAATAATAAAAAATATTTCAGAAACGCGTGCAGGCTCCAGATCTTGAAAACATAGGCCGCGTTAAATAAAAAACAGCCGTAGCCGACAAAAAACAGATCCGGCCAGATCTCTTTCTGGTCGCGGGACAAAAGCAAAGCCAGACACAGCGTGATCGCCAGCGAAAACCCGATCCAGGTCGCGCGGCCAAAAGACATAAAATTGCCGGTCAAATGTATCGTGAAAATCGCCAACAGCGCGGCCAGCAGCAGACCAAAACTGGCGGCAAATTTTGACACGGAAAATCCGCCAATCCGCAGGCGCTCATTTAGTCCCGCAAAATTCAGCTGGTATTTGCGGATAAAATAAAAAACCATGCCGATGATCAGCGGTATGTGCATCACAACATAAGGCGCAAAATGCACCGGATTGTTGATGCAGGCAAAAACCCGCGCCGTGGGATCGACTGACCAGTGCATAAAATCTATTTGCATGGCTTGAAAAATACCGTAAATCGACGAAGCGATCGCGCCAAAAACCAGCGCGCCAATCAGCCAAAACAACGTCTTGCGGTCGCGCACGTAATTGATGTAAAAGAAGATCAGCAGCATGTAATTGATCTCGGTGATCAGGCCTTCCCAGCGGTCATA
>JAIRWS010000005.1 GCA_031268855.1 Candidatus Margulisiibacteriota bacterium
ATTGAGCAGATCGCAAGCGATGCTTCGACAGGAACAACGGCCTATTATTCTACAGCCGGAGCATATTCCACTGGTCTGGTTAAAACGATATCGCCACGAGAATTAACAATGTCTTTGGGAAACAAACTGTTCTTCAAATGCCCTATCTTTATGCTCGCCGCCTTGTCGGCCACCCTTATCAATTCTCGCGAATGGCGTATGTTTGGCGGCGTTATCACTTTTATTCTCGCCAGCGTATTGACCTGTTTAATCATTTTCAAAGCCGGGGCTATATCGCTATCTTGCGTCACCACAAACGCTTCATCATATTCCTTATAAAATGCCATTTTAAGAATATGCAGGGCCATATTTACATCTGTTTCTTTTTCTTCGTGACCTTTCCACTTTGTGTGGCAACGCAGGCACTCCCTGTCTTTTGTTTTAAATCTGCCCATTATTGGAATTACGCCGCGTTCCACAAGCGCCCGCACATATAGTTTGTGCCGCTCACAGGAAATTTTCCAATCAGCATACGCAGAAAAATAATAAACAGCGTTTATTTTCTGCTCTTGACTATCAGTAAAAAAGCTCATTAGACGGGGAATATCCAGCCATTTTAGATAATTGAAATTTTTTCCTAGATTGTTAATTGCGTGATATAAATTATAACCGTCTATGAAACAAACTACGGATTTCAAAAAGCACCTCAACAAAGTGACCCCCTAGCATATAACTAGGGGGCAGAGATAGGTATTGCCTATCAAGATTACAAGTACATTAAACCATAAAAAATCTATATTTCAAGAGGTAAATCACCGCCGCACAACAATGTTAATATTCTTTTCCCTTTTTTTATGCTAAACTGGTGGCTTGTGGGGGATAAAAAGTCTATGCTGACCAGTGAAACCATTGAAAAATTCACCAGCCAAATGATCCATGATGTGCGCACGCCGCTGACCGTGCTGGGGCTGCTGTACGCCACGATGCAAAATCATCTGGCGCGCGCGCCAGAGCTGGGCGAAGAGCTGTCCATATTCAAAACAGAGCTGGACAAGATCGACCGGATCATCGCCCAATATCGCACCGACCTGCGCGGCCAGACGGAGACCCTATGACCAAGATCCTGCTCGTGGACGACGACAAAAATATGCTGCGGCAGCTGGAACGCCTGCTCAAAAACAGCATCGCGGATCTGGAAACCCTAAAAGCTGGCGACGGCAAAGAAGCGCTGAAACTGATCAAAAAAGAAAATCCGCAGCTCGTGCTGATGGATATGCAAATGCCGGGCCTGAACGGTCTGGAGACTTTTGCCGAGATCAAAAAAACCGCGCCCAAGCAGCTGGTCATCCTGATCACCGGCCACGGCACGACGGACACCGCCATCGAAGCAATGAAGCTGGGCGCGTATGATTACATCACCAAATCTCCAGCCCTGCCGGAGATCCTGCCGCCTATGGTCGAGGCCGCGCTGCGCGCCAGCGAGATCATGAACGAAGTCGTGGTGCTGGAAAACGCCACCGACACGCAGCAGGTCAATCTCAATGTGCGCTCAATCATCGGCCTCTCGCACAAAATGCAGGAAGTTTACAAAAAGGTCGGCAAGATCGCCGGCACGAGTATTCCCGTCCTGCTGATCGGCGAGTCCGGCACCGGCAAAGAATTAGTCGCCCGCGCGGTTTACCACAATTCCAACCGTCAGGATAAAACTTTTCTGGCGATCAACTGCGCGGCCATACCGGAAACCCTGCTCGAAGCGGAATTATTCGGCTACGAAAAAGGGGCGTTTACCGGCGCCAGTGAACGCAAAATCGGCAAATTTGAATTATGCAGCGGCGGCACGATTTTCCTTGACGAGATCGGTGACATGCCGATGTCCATACAGGCCAAGATCCTGCGCGTGCTACAGGAGCATGAATTAGAAAGAGTCGGCGGCACGGAAACCATCAAGGTCGATGTGCGCGTTATCTCCGCCACCAATAAAAATCTGCAGGAGCTGATCGCCGGGAATAAATTTCGTGAAGACCTGTATTACCGGCTCAACGGCATTCAGATCAATCTGCCGGCTTTGCGTGAGCGCCGCGAGGATATTCCGGATATTGTTTCATATTTCTTGAAAAGATTTAATTATGAATTTGGCAAAAATATTTCCGAGATCCCGACGCGCGCGCTCGAGCAGCTCCAAAAATACGAGTGGCCCGGCAATGTGCGCGAACTGGAAAATACTATCAAGCGCGCGGTTGTCACGACCACCGGGCCGATCCTGCAGCTCGACCTGCGGGCCAGCGGCGCGGCCGCCGTGGAAACCAAACCGGAAAATACGCTTTTAAATCAGGCTTTTGACCCGACGGTTCCGCTCGGCGCGCTGATCGACGCGGCGGCTGACTCGCTGCTGGAGCACATGCTCATCATGCCGGAGGACGATCCGGAGCGGCAAGACCTGATGGGTAAGCTGGAAAAAACTTTGATCGTCAAAGCCTTGCACAAGCTGGCTGAAAATCAGGTGCGTACCGCCAAACTGCTCGGCATCACCCGTAACACTCTGCGCAGCCGCATCGAAAAGTACGGTGTACAGTAGATCCGCCGCCCGAAAATTGATCGCGGGACTGGGCAATCCCGGGCCGCAGTACGCGTTGACACGGCATAATATCGGTTTTCTGCTGCTGGATAAACTGGCCGCCGGACAAAAATTTACGCGAAAGAAATTCTCCGCGCTGACTGCGGGGATCACCCACGGCGGCCTAAAGATCATTTTGTTAAAACCGCAGACTTTTATGAACAATTCCGGCGAGGCAGTGCGCGCCGCCTTGGATTTTTACAAAATTTCCGCGCCGGATCTATTGGTCTTGTCCGATGATCTGGATCAGGATTTCGGCGCGGCGCGCTTCCGCGCCAAAGGTTCTTCCGGCGGGCATAACGGCCTCAAGTCCATTATCGCGCAGCTCGGCCACGAAAATTTTGCGCGGATCAAACTGGGTATCGGCAAACCAGCCAGCAAAGAACAGACCCTGAATTACGTGCTCAGCCAATTCACGGCGGCGGAACAGGAGCAGCTGCCGGAAATTTTGGCTAAAGGGCTGGAGTTGCTCAATACGTGGCTGTCTGCCTCCGCCGCAAACGACAGAGGGGTGGCAGCGTAACCATGTTTAAACCGATACCAGCTATAGACTTGCTCGGCGGGCAAGTCGTGCGCCTGACCACGGGTGATTATGCCCGTAGCAAAGTGTACGCCGTGGACCCGGCCGCCGTCGCGCGGCAGTGGCAGGAGGCTGGCGCGCGGCTGATCCATTTGGTGGATCTGGACGGGGCCAGGGCCGGACGGCCAGTTAATTTAGCAAGTCTGGCCAGAATTCGCGCGGCCGTTTCCTGCGAGCTGGAGCTGGGCGGAGGTTTACGCACGGAAGCCGCTGTGCAAAAAATTCTAGAGCTGGGCATCGACTACGCAATACTCGGCTCGCTTGCTCTGAAAGACAAGCCCTTGACCCAAAAATTAGTCGAAAAATACGCGGACAAAATTATTGTCGGCATCGATGCGCGCCGCGGCAAGGCCGCCGCTGAAGGCTGGCTGGAAAATTCTGACACCGATGCTCTAGCGCTCATCAAAGAAATGGAAAAGATCGGCGTGCGCAAAATTATTTACACGGAAATATCCCGCGACGGTACTTTGAGCGGCGTAGACCTGGCGCTCTATAAAAAACTTTGCGCTTATACTAAAATTGAAATTATCGCTTCCGGCGGCGCGGCTTCGTTGCGGGACGCACGGGCTTTGGCAACCATTCCAGGTTTGGGCGGCGTAATCATCGGCAAAGCTTTATACGAAAACAAAATTGACTTAAAGGAATTATTTAAATGAACATACTCGTTACCGGCGGCGCAGGCTATATCGGTTCGCACATGCTGCGTTATCTTCTGCGTCATGATTTGCGTCCGGTGGTTTTGGACAATCTGGTTTATGGCCACCGGGCAAGCCTGCCGGAAAAAACCAGGTTTTACCGCGGCGACATCGCCGACCAAAAGCTGACCGCCAGAATAATCCAAAAAGAAAAAATCACTGCCGTCATGCATTTTTCCGCTTACGCCTACGTCGGAGAATCGGTGGAAAACCCGCGCAAATATTACGAAAACAATTTCAGCAAAACACAAAAACTGCTGGACACGCTGCTGGACAACAATGTTTCCTATTTTATTTTTTCCTCTACCTGCGCGACCTATGGCGCGTCTTATAACGCGTCGGCTGGCGCGTCTTATAACACGTCGGCTGGCGCGTCTTATAACGCGCCGGACGCTGAAAAACTGCACGAAAATCTACCGCAAAACCCTATCAATCCTTACGGTTTCACCAAGCTGGCCGTGGAAAAAATGCTGGCGGATTACAGCAGGGCTTACGGCCTGCGTTACGCGGCTCTGCGTTATTTCAACGCGGCCGGCGCGGACGACGCTGGCGCGGTCGGCGAAGCCCACACTCCCGAAACACACCTGATACCGCTGGCCCTGCAGTCTATCCTGCGGCCCGCCAGACAATTAAAAATTTTTGGCACGGATTACCCCACCCCTGACGGAACCTGTGTGCGGGATTACGTGCATGTTTACGATCTGGCCGCCGCGCATTTGCAGGCGCTGGATTATATTCTGAAAAACAAGACTTCCGACTGCTTCAATCTCGGTTCCGAAAACGGCTATTCGGTGCGGGAAATAATCCGCGCCTGCGAAAAAGTCAGCGGCCGCCGGGTGAATTTTCAGGAGGCTGGCCGCCGCGCCGGTGATCCGGCCTATCTGGTCGCGGATTCCGGCAAAGCGAAAAAAATCCTCAACTGGCAGGCGCGGTATGATCTGGAAAAAATCATCGCCACAGCCTGGCAGTGGGAACAAAATCGTCGTTATTAATCTTTCCTTTTTATTGTTCTAAAAAAACTTTTAACTTTTTCAGAGCGCTGATGTCAATCTGCCTGACCCACTCTTTAGTAACCCGATAAATAACGTTGAGTTCTTTTAGTTTAAATTTCTCAATATTCCGCTTGTAAACAATATCGGCTTCTCGTGCGGACAAAACTCCTTGTTTTACCGCGTGCCGCAAAAGCGATTTTACATTCAGCTCGTCCCAATCTGAAGCAGAGGGGTCTCTTATAAAATCATTCAGAGAATCACCGTTGCGATCCACAGACAGACTCCAGGGCATAGACTGTTGATCGATTTTCCTCAGTTCGGCTATTTCCAGCAGGGACAGTCCCGTATACTCAGCTAACTCCTGCGCGGTCGGCTCGCGTCCGTACTCCTGCTGCAAAAATTCCAGATCTTTACCCAGCCTCTTTATGGCGCCAATTTTTCGATTGGGCAGATAGATCATACTGCTGTTTTTTAGAGCCCGCATAATTTTACTCCGGATCCAGTGCGCGGCATAAGTTGAAAATTTGCTTTTAGCGTAGTCATATTTTTTCACCGCGTAGATCAACCCGATATTGCCCTCCTGGATCAGATCCCAAAACCGCGCGCTACGGGAAACGTCGTATTCTCTAACAATTTTGATCACCAGACGCAGATTAGAATTGATCAGCTTTTGCTGCGCGGCGCGGCTTTCTTGTTGGGTTTTTTCATCGGCGCCGGGGTCGCGGCCTTTGCTTATTTGTTCGCCTAAAAATTGCTCCTCAGCAAGAGTTAGCAGCGGATATTTCCTTATCTCTTGAAGATAAACCCGCAGAGGCTCAGCCTCCAGGTTGAAAATTGCTCTTTTGCTCTGTTTGCGGGAGGCCGCTTCTTTAACGGCAATTTTTTTAGTCTGACAGACAAACATCTACATAACCCCTCTGGGCTTCCGATTTTTAACTTTTCGGCGCAGACCTAATTCAGGTATTCCAGCAAACGCTGATTGCGCGAAGGATGCCGCAGTTTTTTGAGCGCCTTGGCCTCGATCTGCCGGATACGCTCGCGCGTGACATTGTAAACCTTTCCGACTTCTTCCAGTGTGCGCGGCCGCTCATCGTCCATGCCAAAACGCAGGCGCAGCACCATGCTTTCCCGCTCGGTCAGCGTCTTCAGCGCGGCGTTCATTTCCTCACGCAGCATCCGGCTGCCGACATGCTCATCCATGTCGAGATTGGAACCCTCTTCGACAAAATCACCCAAACGCGAACTGTCCTCATCGCCGACCGGCATTTCCAGCGAAAGCGGCACCTGCGCGACCTTGACGATCTCGCGCACCTTGTCGATCGGTATGCCGGAATGTTTGGCCAGCTCTTCATCGGTCGGTTTGCGCGAAAGTTTTTGTAGCAGCGCGCGGGAAACCTTGCGGATCTTATTGATCGTTTCGACCATATGCACCGGAATGCGGATCGTGCGCGCCTGGTCAGCTATCGCGCGGGTGATCGCCTGGCGGATCCACCATGTCGCGTAAGTCGAAAACTTAAAACCCTTGCGGTGGTCAAATTTTTCCACCGCGCGGATCAAGCCCAGATTGCCCTCCTGGATCAGATCCAAAAACTGCATGCCGCGGCCGGTGTATTTTTTGGCAATGCTCACGACCAGCCGTAGATTGGAAGTCGCCAGCGCGCGTTTAGCTTCTTCACTACCCTGCCGGATTTTTTTGGCCAGCTCCTGCTCTTCAGCAAAAGTCAGCAGATTGATCATGCCGATCTCGCGCAGATACATGCGCACCGCGTCATCCACGCCGGCGGATTCGCTTTTCTTGAGCAGGGAAGAAATTGGTTTTTTCAGCTCGATCTTGCCGGCCGCCGTTTCGATATTGGGTGATTGATCGACGATCAGATCGTCATCATGCGCCGGCGGCAGCGCTTCGTCGGCTTCTTCCAGAGCGCCAATATCGTCGTTGAGGATTTCCACGCCCTGGCTGACGAAATCCTCGGTGATCATCATCGCCTCTTCGGGATCGTCAAAAACATTTAAAATATCGTCCGGCGTCAAGCCGTTTTTAGATTTGGCTTTCTGCTCCAGCAGTTTGCGCTTAGATTCGTAATCGTCTTTTTTCTTGGCGCTTTCCGGCGCCGCGGTCAGGACAATACTTTCCGCCAGATCCCGCAAAGTTTTCTTGCTGACAGAAACAGTCTGGCTTTTTTCCGGTTTGACCGGTTTGACCGCCTTAACTTTTTTTAGCGGTTTTTTCGCCGCTGGTTTTTTTATTAGTTTTTTCTTTTGTGCTTTAACCATTATTCATTAACACTTCCTATCTGTATTTGCTGCAATTGCCGCAGGATTTCCGCCGCTTTAAGCTCGTCGCCGGCCGTTTCCGCCACCGCCAGTTCACCGCGCAATTTTTGTTTTATCTCGTTTGTTTTTTTTTGCTCCAGTATATTGAAGCACTCCACCCCGCTCAGCCTCTCTTGTTCAACCAAAACGCGGCTGATCAATTCTTTGATCTCCCCGGCTTCCGGCTTCGCTTCCAGATCCTCTAACAATTTATCGTCAACAAAGCTGTTTTGTTGCAAATATTTTAACGCCGGCCGCCAGTTTTCCGCTAAATCCTCCGGCTGAAACCGCGCAAAAAAACGGCCGCGCAATTCCAGGTCACTGAGCATTACGGCAAATAAACCCTCTTCCGCCCTGGCATATTTATCTTTCGGCGCCGGCGGCACATATTTTTTAGGAACATACCCGAAGGCTGGCATTTTACGCTCATTCTGATTTTCACGCAATATCTCGGCGCCAATACCTGTCTGCTGCCCCAGCCATTTGAGATATTCACTGGCCAGCACGCGGTCCGGCAGCGCGTCAAGAATTTGCAGTCCCTCGCGCGCCGCTTGAGATTTTTGCAGGCGGTCCCGCAGATTGTATTTACGCAAAACGCGCGTCAATTTATACTGGACAAAATCGCCGGCATTGTCAATTGCCTGTTTCAAGGCTTCCGCGCCGTATTTCTGGATCATTTCGTCGGGGTCTTTGGCCGGTATGTCCAAAATCCGGGTCTGAAAATTCAAGGCCGCCAGCGCTTCGATAGTTTTGTCCGTGGCGTTCAGTCCGGCCTCGTCTTTGTCGTAAGCGATCACCACATTTTTGCTGTATTTGCCAAGCAGCCTGGCCTGATCCGCGGTAAAAGCCGTGCCCAAACTGGCCACCGCGTTGCTGAAACCCGCGGCATGACAGGCCACCACATCCATCTGTCCCTCGACCAGCGCCGCTTTATTTTGCTCCGTTATGGCTTTTTTGGCCAAATGCAGGCCGTAGAGATTGTGGCCTTTGAAAAATATCGGCGTCTCCGGTGAATTGACGTACTTCGCGGCATCTTCCGGCCCGATGATCCGTCCGCTGAAAGCCAGCGTTTTGCCCTGCGCGTTTTTGATCGGGAACATCAGGCGTTTGTGAAAACGGTCCAGATATTCGCCGTTGTCCCGCCGCAGGGCCAGCCCTGCCGCCGCGATCTTTTCCGGCGCAAATTGATTTTGCAAATGCGCCAGCAGACTGGTCCAGCTTTCCGGCGCATAACCCAGGCCAAAGAGCAGCGCTGTCTCCCGCGTCAAACGGCGCTCCTGCAGATAATTTTGGGCGCGGTCGCTGCGCCAGAGCTGTTCCTGAAAAAATTTTTCAGCCGCCTCGTTGATCTGGTACAAAACTTTGTTCTGTTCGTAATGCTCGCCCTGCACTTCAGCGATAGTCACGCCGCACTGTTCGCCGAGCAGACGCACCGCCTGCACAAAATCGACATGCTCAACCTCGCGGATAAAAGAAAAAACATTACCGCTCTTACCGCAGCCAAAACAGCGGAAAATACCTTTGTCTTTGGACACGGCAAAAGACGGCGTTTTTTCCTTGTGAAACGGGCACAAGCCCCAAAAATTATTGCCTTTTTGTTTCAGCGGCACATAGCGGCCGATCACCGTCACAATATCGCTTTTCAGCTTTATCTCTTCGATAGTTTTTGGATCGATCATGGGGGCATGTATTATAACACGCTTTTTTGGTTATAATTGTCCATGCTTTTGCGCCAGAATTTTTTTGAGCGGCCGACTGTGGAGCTGGCCAGAGCCTTGCTCGGCAAAGATCTGGTCTGCGGCCGGCTCCGGGGCAAAATTGTCGAAACCGAGGCCTATCTTTACCGCGGCGACCCGGGCTGCCACGCGCACAAAGGCCGGACGCCGCGCAACGCGCCGATGTTCGGGCCGGCCGGACGCACCTACGTTTATTTCATTTATGGCATGTATCACTGTCTGAATATTGTCAGCGGCCAGACCGGTGAGGGCGAGGCTGTGCTGATCCGCGCGCTGGAGCCGGTCAAGGGTCTGGAGATCATGCAAAAAAACCGCGGCACGAAAAAGATCGAAAATCTTTGCAGCGGCCCGGGCAAACTCACGCAGGCTTTCGGCCTCACCAAAAAACACAATGATCTGAGCCTGCAAACAGGGCCGCTGCGCATTTACGACAATAAAGAAAAACCCGTCATTCTAACTTCCACGCGCATCGGCTTGAACGCGGGAAAAGAACTGCCTTTGCGGTTTTTTATTAAAGGGAATAAGTTTGTGTCAAGATAATTCTGGCGTCTGTTTGACTGTCAGCAAGTTTTGTCTTGCTAATATCCTTGCCCTCTGGAAAAAACATCAATAATAATAATCTCTTCTTCTTTAACAGCAAAAAGCACTCGATAATCACCGCTGCGCAAACGGTACAATCCTTTATACTCCCCTTGTAAAGCTTTAATATTCGGCAGATCATTACTAAAGTTTTTTAACAGTTCTATTTTCCGTTTAATTAAAGTTTTGTACGGTTCGGAAACTTTTTTGAAAGACTTAACTGCTTTGTCTTGAATGCGCAGCCGGTACATTAGAGCCTGGCTTTAACTGTATCCCAATCCAATACTTTATTTGTTTTTTCACTACGGTACTGTTCGATCGCTGCCCGCTCATCTGGATAGGGATATTCGCTCTCCACATTTTTCATAAAATTAAGATAACTAACGAATGCTATCACCTGTTCAACCGCCGAGTCAGGCAGCCGGGTCAAGTATTTTTCGATAGTTTTTATTTTAGTTCTTTGCATAATTATTCCTCTAAAAAATCAAGTACTTATTATACCACAACGACTGTCCGGCAAAGGAGTTATTTGTCTTTCGCTGCCGCAGCCTATTTTAAGCCATTTTCTTAATATAAATCACGGCATAATAAACCGGAACAGTGCTCAGATTGAGCGCCAGGGGGAGGCCAGCGCCTGTATTACCGGTGTTGCCGCTAAGCGTAACACTATGCGAATGCCC
>JAIRWS010000006.1 GCA_031268855.1 Candidatus Margulisiibacteriota bacterium
TTGCCTTTGATGAATTTATCTTCCAGATCAGGAGTTAAGCCTTTATTGTAATTTCCTCTATCACAGCAGTACCAGCCGGGCAATGTAATGTTGTCTTGCCAGCCCGTGCCGTCGTACATCAATATCGTGCCTTTGGGCAGTTCTGTTTGTAATCCGCTGATAGAAGTTTGCAAATTGCTTACCTCGGTTTGCAGTGTTTCCAGGCTGCTGGCTTCGAGCTTGCCGCTCAGAGCGGTGGCCACCGCTTTTTCCGTGGGTATACTGTCATCGCTGGCGTTCGTCGCGGTGTCTATAGTCGTGGTTCTGGTCAGCGTGCCGAGCGTTCCCGCCGTCCCGGAATAAGCCACGATATTTTTAGCTATGTCGGCGGCGAGCTTATCCTGCTTGTTGTTCCTCAGCGCGTCGAGGTTTTTCACGGCCAGTTTGGCTGACGGGTAAGAACTGTCGCTGGAATTAGCGGTCAAAGCATCCGCCGTGTCATCCGTCGAAGAGACCTGCTTGTTGGCGACTTTTTCCTTGGTATTCAGCGCCGCGGTCATGGTTGCCGCTGAAAGCGGAGCACCTTTCGTAACCCCGGTATAAGTGTCACTGTAATTGCTTGCGTTTGCCATAAATATCCCCCTGATGGTTTATACGCTTATAAGAGTAAAATATATATTTACGCTTATAAACGATAGAAATGATTATAACCCAAAGTTAAACTTTGTCAATAAGTCTAAAAAGAAGCCTCTGCAAAAATCTAAAAGTGAGCCGTATCCGCTTTTGGCACAAAAATAAAAATGGTACGGTTAAGCTGAAAATTTGGGCCGAAAGCGGATACAAAAAAAGAGAGAAGCTAAAAACTTACTTTTGCAGAGGCTTCTAAAAAAAGGATTTCGCGCATGGACGTAAAAAATTTAAAAAGTATTGTTAGTAAAAAATTAACTTTTTTGCTGAAAAATAGCGGCAAAACTCTGGAAGCAACCGCGTATGCTTTGGATATGCCTTTGAGCCAGTATTACCGTTTGTTAAAAGGCCAGTGTCTGCCGCTCTTGCCTACCTTTATACATATCAGCAAAATTTATAGAACAAGTCTGGATTGGTGGTTTGCGGATACAGCATTGCCTAAACGCGTAAAACCCGCGCCAGATCCGGCGGAATATCAGGTCTTTAAAATACTAAAAGGCCTCGATGCGGGAGACCAAAAAATTGTGCTGGCCACATTAAGGACGCTGGCCAGAAGATTAAAGACAAAAGCCAGAGTTCTTACACTAAAGTAAAATTTATTTTCCGTACCAATCCAGCTGGCGGGTCAGATACATGAGCAGCGCGGTCACCGCGAAAGCGCCGATCGAGCCGATGAGCAGGGCGTAGGACTCGGCATTGAGCACGGCGTACAGCAGAATATAACTCAAGCCCATGACCAGACCCATGTACCAGCTTTTTTGCCAGGAACCGAGCAGCGCACGCGAATACAAAATCATCATCGTTGCCACGGAGAGCGCGCTGACGCAGTACGCCGCGAAAAACGGAATTTGTTCCGAGAACGAAAGCAGCAGCAGATAAAAAATAATATTGCCAATGCCGGAAAGCAGATACGGCACGGGGTGGATGCGGCGCTTGGCGAAAATTTCCATCAGGAAGAGCGCTAAAAACGGCACGAGCAAAAACAACACGGCGTATTTCACCGCGCGCGTGTTCAGCGCGTAAGTGTCGATTTGCCGGTAAAAATAAACGCCGAAAAGAAGATTGGCATTTTGAACGCTGCTACCGCTATTCCGCTGGCTTTCTTCTTTCCAGAAAAGCGGAATGTTGCGGCTCAAGTGGCTGACATTCCACTGCGCGGCAAAAGATCGGTCGGTGATGCTGGAGCTGACCGGCAGGAACGCGCCGCGGAAAGACGGCGACGACCAGTCGGCGGAGATATTGACCTGCGTGTCCTGGCCGATAGGTAGTATTCGCACAGACTGTCCGCCCTGCGCGGTGAGCTCAATGTCAAAATTGGCCGGCTGTCCGGGCGCATACGCCAGCGCGGCGTGAATACCGTTATTTAATGAATTGAGGAGCAGGCCGCGCGCATCAGTCAGTCCCGACTGGAAAAACAGTTCGCGGTTGTTCCAGACCGCGCGGTTGATCTGGCGGATGCCTTTTTGACCACCCAGCGCGATGACCAGCTTGGCCGCGTCAAAAGACAATTTCTCATTATCGGCCAGATCCAAAAGCGCCGGCCGCGGATCAAAATTGCCGTTGATCTTTATCTTGCCGACAAAAAGCGGTACGGAAAAAATGCCGTAATGCCGCACTTCGGTCGTGAAATCTCCCTGAATATTTAATTTTTGCGGCGCGATATAGAGAGTGAACGGTGTCTGCACGGTCTCAACTTTTTCGCCTTCTTTTTCCGTGCGGGTACGGACGACACTGGTGCGGATGCCCGGAATAGCCATGACCGGCCCGGCTTCGGTGAATTCACTGCCCCAGGCCTCCATGATTTTCTCTTCCGCTTCTTTGGCCGTGTGGCTGCGCTCGCGCACCAAGCCGCTGATCATAGAAGTCGGGATTAGCAGCAGGAGAATTATTACACCCAAGCCCAGTATTTTAAAAATATAGCCCTCGGAAAATTTTTGCAGCGCCTTGCGGTCAGATTTATGCATAAATCTCCTTTGCTTAAAAATCTCTTTTCCATTATATGTTAAAACACGTTTATGTCCAAGCCGAATTTCCAAAAAAGTCCTAACTTTTCTGGAATATATTCCTATAAAGTTAGGACTTTGTGGGAATAGTAATAGAAGACAACGTTAGGTTTTTCTAGACCACTTTCATAATATAAATTACCGTGTAATACTCTGGTAGTTCTATTTTATATGGCGTATCACTTCCAGTGTTTTCATTAACTACTGTTTCGGAAGATACCAGCGCATGATCCGCGTAATCTTTTTCGTACCACTTCATTGTCTGATTTGCCATGGCCGCACCCGTAACTCCATTTTTACATTCTGAACTCCCAAATCCAGCTGCTCTATCAGCGCTAGCGTCAGCATGAGAATTCAAAGAATGAAAATGTGATTTTTGTATATGTGTATGACTTGGCAAATGTTCAATTTTTAATTCTATTTTCTGATCATTTGTGCCACCAGTGTCGCCGTAGCTAGTCTCTTTACCGCCGCGTAAAAATTTACCGGTAAAATTAGGCGCCTCGTTATTACTGCCGTCACAAAGTTTCCAGACCGTTTTGAAAAAATTGTCTCTTTCATCCCAGAAGGCTCTGGTAACAGCCAGTATCGTGCCTTTGGGGAAAAAGCTCAGCGTATTCAGTGAATCCAGCAGAGCTAACTGCGCGTCGGTTAGTTTATCCTGCTTGCCATTGACAGTGGTTGCGTCAGCCTTGCCGCTCAGAGCGGTGGCCACCGCTTTTTCCGTGGGTATACTATCGTCGCTGGCGTTCGTCGCGGTGTCTATAGTCGTGATTCTGGTCAGCGTGCCGAGTGTTCCCGCCGTCCCGGAATAAGCCACGATATTTTTGGCTATGTCGGCGGTGAGCTTATCCTGCTTGCCGTTCCTCAGCGCGTCGAGATTTTTCCCGGCCAGTTTGGCTGACGGGTAATAACTGTCGCTGGAATTGGCGGTCAGAGTATCCGCCGTGTCGTCCGTCGAAGAGACCTGCTTGTTGGCCACTTTTTCTTTGGTATTCAGCGCCGCGGTCATGGTTGCCGCTGAAAGCGGATCGCCTTTCGTGATCCCGGTATAAGTGTCACTGTAATTGCTTGCGTTTGTCATAAAAATACCCCCTTGTTTTAGATCGGGCTATAAGACCTCACCACTGCTAATAGCAATTAT
>JAIRWS010000007.1 GCA_031268855.1 Candidatus Margulisiibacteriota bacterium
GTGTGATCTACGCCGCCGCCGACCCTAAAGCTGGCGCCTGCGGCTCTGTGCTGAATATTCCAGCCGAAAAAAAATTAAATCACCGCCCGGAAGTGGTCGGCGGCGTGCTGGCGGCTGAAGCCGGACAGCTGCTCAAAGACTTTTTTAAAACGGCGCGGAGGAGACAGATTATTTAGTCAATCCCTGCTTTTTTTGCCATTGTTTAAATATTGCGATTTTATCAGACATCATAATTTCAGACCCTCTTTATCTACAGCATACGCAATAGTATTAGGAATGTTTTTTCCCGAGCAAAAGTTTTCTTGTCCCTAATAATAATATCCACTGGATAAAGCCATACATCATGAAATTTCATACACAGACTGTTTTTGACGTCCAGCGCGCTTCTGGGTGATAATTTCTTATCAGACACCACCAAGAAATCCCAGTCGCTGTCTTTAGTGCAATCCTGCCGCGCGCGGCTGCCGAACAAATATACTTCCGGTTTGCCCAAATTTTCGGCCAGCACCAGTTTCTTGAATAAAGTTAAAACCGCTTTGTTTGGCATAAAGATATTATACTACAAAAGATTTTTTTGATTTTTCCATCCGCTCGCCGCCAGCCTGATCAGCGATGGCAGCAGCGAGCAGATCAGCACGACGGTCAAAATATAATAATTATCCAGCGGCACAGTGCCGAAAACCGCATTGAGCGGCCGCACGTAAACTATTGCCCAGGTGACAAAAACATTCAGCGCGAAAAATAATTTCAGCAGAAAATTTGGCCGGAAAAATTTTTGCCAGAGATTGCCGTCGCGCAAAACAAAAGAATAGATCTGCGGGCTGAGCAGCGCGATAACAAAAGCCGCGGTCTGCGCGTAAGCCAGCTGAGTGCGCGCGTGTGACGCCGTGCTGGCTACGCCGGCCGGCAGCGCGTTAAGAAACCACGCCGCCAGAAAACCTACGGCGATCATGGCGCCAAAGATCAGGCCGTCCGCAAACATTTTTATTCTTTCCGGCTTATTGATCAGCGGCTCGTGGAGCTTGCTGGGCTGACGGCGCATAATGTCCGCCGCCGCGCCGTCGGTGCTGATCGCCACGGACGGCAGGGATTCCATGACGACATTAGACCAGAGTATTTGCAGCGGCAACAACGGCGCGCCGAAGCCGAACAGCGGCAGGCCGAGAATAGCCAGCACTTTGCCGATGTTATTGGTAATGAGATAGACGATCAGTTTTTTAAGATTGCTGTATACCGTCCGGCCTTCGCGCACGGCGTGCACGATCGTCGAGAAATTGTCGTCGGTCAAAATAATATCCGCCGCTTCCTGCGCGACCTGCGTGCCGGCTTTGCCCATGGCAATGCCCACATCGGCTTTTTTCAGCGCCGGCGCGTCATTCACGCCGTCGCCAGTCATGGCCACAATGTGCTGGTTGGCTTTGAGCGCGGCGACTATATCCAGCTTGTCCAGCGGCGCGACGCGCGAATACACGCGCAGATCTTCCACAGCTTTGGCGCGTCGGGCTTCCGAATATTTTTCCCAGTCTTTGCCTTCCACGGCCTGCGTGATGTTTTGCGCGATGCCGACATGCTCGGCGATAGAAAAGCCAGTTTTTTTGCTGTCGCCGGTGATCATCACGACCCGCACTCCGGCGGCCTGCGCTTCTTTGATGACCTGTTTCACTTCGTCTTTGGGCGGATCATAAATCACCGCCGCGCCTAAAAATACGCCGTGAGGTTCCGGAGCGGTCAGCGAAACTTTGCCGGTAAACTTGGCGAAGCCGATCAGCCGGAAACCTTTGGCCGATTTTTCCGCTAGCTCGGCCAGAAACTGCTTGGGTTTGAGCGGCAAAGTTTCTGCGCCGTCATGCCAGCGGTCGCAGAGCGCGAGGATTTTTTCCGGCGCGCCTTTGAGATAAACTTCCACGCTGTTGTCGCTCTCCAGCACCCGGGCGGCGGAGTACATACGGTCGGAAGAAAAAGGCAGCATTTCCTGAACTTTGTGAGTTTTCAGCAAAGTTTCCGCTTTGAAACCGCTCAAGTAAGCGGACTTTAACAGCGCGGTCTCGGTCGGGTCGCCGATCTCCTGCTGAATAGTCCCGTCTTTTTCCACCAGACTGGCGGTCGAAGCGGTGAGCGCCGCTTCAAAAACATCGTTGATCAACTCCGTGTCGCCATCGGCCAGCATCGCCAGTATTTCCGCGCTGGCGCGATAACCGCCTTTGATAAAATATTCTTTGACCGTCATAACGTGCTGCGTGATCGTGCCGGTTTTGTCCGTGCAGATATAGTCCACATTGCCGAGTGTTTCCACCGAGACCATTTTTTTGATAATGACCGATTTTTTGGCGAGACGCTCGACGGCCAGCGACAGCGCGATAGAGATCGACGCCGGCAGGCCTTCGGGGAAAACCGATACGATCACACTGACCGCGATCAGCAGCGTGGAGTGCCACGCGGCCAGTCCGCCACGCCAGAAACCTAGCGCCGCCGCCGCCAGCGCGGCAAAGAACGCCGCCTGGACGAGAAAAGCAGTTTCTTTATCCAGTTTTTTTTGCAGCGGCGTTTTTTCTTCCTGAGCCTCGGCGATGTTTTGAGCGATCAGCCCCATTTGCGTGGCGCGTCCTGTGGCAAAAATAACGGCCTGCCCGGCGCCATTAATCACGCGGCTGCCCGCGAATAAAACATTGGTCATCTCGTAAAGTTTTTTTTCGCCTTTTAGATCGGCCGGCTTTTTCTCGATCGGCTTGCTCTCGCCGGTGAGATGCGCTTCATCCAGCATAATATCCTGTCCGGAAACCAGGCGGCAGTCCGCCGGTATGATGTCGCCCGCTTCAAAACATAAAATATCCCCGCGCGCCAGACGGGCGGCGGTGACGATCTCCAGTTTGCCGCCGCGCAAGACTTTGGCCTGCGGCGCCAGCATTTTACGCAGCGCGTTGACGGCATCCTCGGCTTTGGCGTCCTGCCAGAGACCGATGACCGTATTGATGAGCACCACGCCGAGTATCGCCGCCCCTTCTATATAATCCTGAATAAACAGCGATAGCGCGGAGGCCGCCAGCAGGATCAGCACCATCGGCTCGCTCAAAGATTTAAAAACCTTGACCAGCAGCGGCTCGGCTTTTTTCCCGGCCAGTTCATTGAGACCGTATTTTTGCAAGGCGGCGGCCGCGGCTTTTTCGCTCAGCCCCTGCGCCGAAGTGTTTAGTTTTTTGTATAGCGCGCTGATGCCGCCGCCGTAAAATTCCTGCAAATTATTTTTTGCGTCCATAAGACGAAGCCTCCCCTAGATCTGTTCGATATTTGGCGATAGTCCGCCGCTTGATCGGAATGCCGCGCTGCTCCTGCAACAGATCGGCGATTTTTTGATCAGAAAGCTGCGGCTGCTCGCGGATAATTTTGATCAACATGCCTTTGATCTGCATCGCCGTATAGCCTTTGAAATTGCGCGGGCATAAATATTTAAGCGGGTACAAGCCCTGCGGGGTTTCGGCGTATTTCGTGGACACCGCGCGGCTGATCGTCGAGGGATGCACGCCGACATTTTGCGCCAGCGTGTCCTGCTGCAAAGGTTTCAGCCAGTAGTAACCGTTTTGCAAAAAATCCGTCTGCGTTTTTACGATAATATCAACGATATTTTGCACGGTTTGATAACGTTTCTCGATATTCTCAATAAAAATCTTGGCCGCCGCGAGGCGCTCGTGCAGATATTCTTTCGTCTTGGCGTCGGTATCCGGATTACCCAGCATCTGCAAATATTGATTGTTAATGTTCAGGCGGGGGCCTTTGTCGGCTTCTAAATTTAAAACCGTAAAACTGCCGCTGTCGTCCGCGCGCTTGATAATAAAAGAAGGAATTATCGTCTGCACCTGATCGTCGCTTTTAAAAGCATTGCCCGGCAGGGGATTGAGGTTTTTTTCGATGAATTCCGCGATAAATTTTGCGCCGGCCAATTCGATGTCCAGATCTTCCGCCACGGCCGCGAAATCTTTTTTGGCCAGATCGTCCAGATGATATTTCACCGCGTCGGAAATGACTTCCTGCAGAGCGGCATTCTCAAAATTATATTCGCGGATCTGGATCAGCAGACATTCCTTGAGACCGCGCGCGCCCACACCGTCCGGCTCAAAAGTTTGAATGATCCCCAATATATGCTCGACATGATTTTTTGTCGCGCCGCCGGCCACGATCTGTTCCCGCAAGGCTTTGTAATCCTCAATATAGCCGCGCTCGTCAATGGCGTCGATAAGCTGTTCGGCGATGCGTAGATCGGCCTCGTCAAGATTTTCCAGCCGGGCCTGCTGCAGCAGATGTTCATGCAGCGTCGGGCCGCGCGCCTTCAGCTCTTTGTCCGGCCGCGAGTCGTCATAACCGGACAGCGAACGTTCACCGCTCCGCGACAGCGTCCGCGCGTAATTCAGCAGTTCGTCCTGCCGCGAAATTTCCAGCGCTGGATTTTCCGCCGCTTCTTTATTGATGGACTCCAGCAGATCCTGATAAGGCAGATGCAGGGTTTTAAGCAGCTGCAGCATGCGCGGATTGAGCATTAGCTTGAGCTGCTGGGAAAGATTTAAAGTCTGCGCTAAATTCAGTTTTGGCGCGTGTTCTGCCATGAGTTTAGTTTAACATAAAATTATGGCGCCGTATTACTTATGTTATAATCCCCTCATGCAGATCGCCATCGACGGGCCAGCGGGCAGCGGCAAAAGTACGATCGCCAAAATTTTGGCCAAAAACCTGGAGTTCAAACATATCGACACGGGCGCGTATTATCGCTGGGTGACTTATAATGCTCTGTCCGAAAACGTAAATTTACAGGACGCGGCGGCGGTCATTCAGACGGCCGGGCAGACTGATTTCGCGCAGATCGACGAGAGTAAAATTCGCAGCCAGGCAGTGACCGAAAATGTTTCCACGGTTTCGGCCGTGCCGGAAGTGCGCCGCTGTGTGGTGGCGCGGCAGCGTCTGGCCGCGCAGAACAGCGATATTGTCATGGAAGGCCGCGACATCGGTTCGGTGGTTTTTCCAAACGCGGAACTAAAAATTTTTCTGACCGCCTCGGTCGAGGAACGCGCGCGGCGGCGTTATCAGGAATTGCTGGACAAAGGCGAGCGGGTAGACCTGGCGGAAATTCAAAAAGATATTATCGAGCGCGACCGCAAGGACAGTACGCGCCAGGCTTCGCCGTTGCGTAAAGTGGACGATGCTGTGGAGATCGATACGACCGGCCTGACTATCGAACAGGTGGTGGAGAAAATAACGGAAATATATAATCAGGCTTGTCGTAAGAAAATATAATTTTCTCTTTGTAAGGGAAGATGCCGCCGGGGGCGGCAGAGAGGTGTAATAATGAAACTCAATTATCAAAACATGCTGAACACGCCAAAGACCGCTATTCAGATTACCGAAGCGGAAATGCGGGCGCTCTTCCCGAAAGTAAAAGAAATTATCGAAACGCTCAACCGCGGCGCGGGCGACAATCAGGACAAAGGCGTGCCGATGATCGGCTGGCAGACTTATGCCAGAGATATAACTCCGACGGAAATTCAGAAAATTAAAGACGCCGCGCAAAAACTGACCGCTAAATGCGATATGATTTTTATTATCGGTATCGGCGGCTCATATCTGGGGCCGAAAGCTGTCATCGAAGCGGTTTACGGCAAGAACTACAATGATCTTCTGAAAACCAAATTATATTTTATCGGCTGTGACACCGATCCGGATTTTTACGCGCATTGTTTAAAGATCGGCGAGGGTAAAAATTGCGGCGCGGTCGTGATCTCCAAATCCGGCACGACCACCGAGCCGGCGCTGGCTTTTCGTTTTATCAAGCGGCTGATCGAGCAGCGGCAGGGTAAAAACGCCAAAGATTATATTATCGCTGTGACGGACGCTAAAAAAGGCGCTTTGCGCCGGCTGGCTGACGCGGAAGGCTATGCTTCTTTTGTCATACCGGACAATATCGGCGGCCGATTTTCCGTCGTGACGCCGGTCGGTCTGGCGCCGATCGCTATGGCCGGCATCGACATCGCGGAATATTTAGCGGGCTGCCGCAAAGCTCTGCCGCTTATCGACAATCCTGATGCGGAAAAAAATCCTGCCGCGCTTTATGCTTTATTAAGATTTATAGCCTGGCAAAAAGGCGCGGCGGTGGAGTATCAGGTCACTAACTCGGCCTTTTTTGAGTCGAATATCGCCTGGACTATGCAGCTGGAGCCGGAGTCCGAAGGGCATTGCGGCCACGGACTGCATGTTGTGCCGGCGGTGTTCCCGCGCGATCTGCACTCGATCGGCCAGTTGATCCAGCAGGGGCCGCGCAATTTGTTTGAGATCGCCACCAAAATTATGACGCCGCGCGCCGACCTGCCGGTGCCGCTGTGCGCGGACGACACCGACGAGCTCAATTATATACCGCAAAATAAATTGACGCTGAATGACATAAACAAAATGACTATTGACGGGCCGCTGGCCGCGCACTATGCGGACGGCGTGCCAAATATGACTATCGAGCTGGAAAAGATCACGCCGGAAAATCTGGGCGAATATCATTATTTCTTAATGAAAGCGACAGCCATACAGGGCTACCTGCTCGGGCACAATCCCTTTGTGCAGCCCGGCGTGCAGCTTTGGAAAAACGAATTGTTTAAGCTGGCGGGCAAACCCGGAAGCGTGCCTTAATTTATATTCTCGGAAACCGGCGGCTGATCTTCTTCGTTTCTCAATTCCAGACGGTAGGCCAGGTCGTTGAAATAATAAACTTCAATGATCGCTTCCGGTTCAGTATTGATTTCCAGAGTAATTCTTTCCCCCGGGTGCAAAAGTTTTTCGGCAAATTTGCGGCGGCGGTTGCCGGTCTGCAAATAGACCACAGCATTTTGCTGCTCCCATTCCGGCTCGTTTTGCAGATGCAGAAGCAAAGAGATTTTTTCAGCGGTCTTTTCTTTGAATTCCAGCCAAACCGGATAACCATCGCTGAGCGTAACGTTAATTTTCCCGCCGCGCTCGACAGCCGCGCCGGCTTCCGGCGACTGGCTGATAATTTGATTGGCCGGATATTTATTGCTGTAAAGACGCTCGGCCACATTGATCGTCAGACCGCGGTCAGCCACCAGCGGCGCGGCGCTCTGCAGCGTGTGCTCGACCAGATTGGGCGCGGTCAGATTGGTCGTCTGCTGGCTGGCGTAAATGCGCACGATACGGTTTTTCTTGACGACGCGGCCGACAGCCGGATCGATGGCGACCACGTAATTGGGCGTAATATCCGAATTGATATAGCCGCCAAATTTGACGCGCAGACCCTGCTCGCGCAGCAGAAGAGTGGCTTCCTCGATCGGCAGATCCAGCGCCTCTGGAATGGAGAGCCGCGGCACGGAATCAAAATAATTAAAAAAAATAGAATTGATAAACAACGCCAACCCTGCGGCAAAAATCCCGAGGAGCACGTAAAAAACGATCCGGTCTAAAGGCAGCGTCAGCCTCTTTTGGGGTTCCGGCGGATCGTTCGGAATTTCTTCTGTCGGCATGCTTGTCCTTTGCGCGCGGTGCTGCGGAATAATATCGTCCAGTCCGTCAATATTAGCATATTCCGGCGCGTTTTGTTCGGCGGGCTGATTTTCCGGCTTGGCCCGCGCGGTTTCGCGCTGCTGCAATTCTGCCACCGGCATGGCGACTTTGTGCGCGTCCAGATCGCCGAGAAATTCCGCGGCGGACTGCTGGCGGTAAATAGCGCGATGCTGCAAGGCTTTGAAAATAATGTCCTCCAGGTACTGCGGAAAATCCGGCAAAATAATTGTCAGCTTTTCCGGCGGCCGCAGATAATTCTTGAGCATCATCTGCCTGTTATTTATTTCTGGATAAGCTGTGCGGCCGGCCAGCAGCCGGTAAAAGATCAGCCCCAGCCCCAGCACATCAGCGCTTTTGTTTAATTTCTCGCCGCGTATCTGCTCTGGCGCCAGATAGGCCGGATCGAGAATGGACGGTTTGTTCTGGGCGGCCAGCAGAGAATTAAGCAGACCGTCAATATAAAAATTGCGCGCTTTAATTTCGCCGTTATCCAAAACATCGATATTGGCCGGACAGAGCGCGCCGTGTACGATGCCCTGATCCTGCGCGTGCTCCAGCGCTTTGCCGACGGCGGCGATGATGTTCAGGGTTTCCGGTAGCGGCAGGCGTTTGATCCTGGCCAGAATATCCTCCAGGGATTTTTCATAAGGCGTGTCGTAGATGACGGCAAAGCGTCCGTCCGGCAGGTAAACGCTGTCGATGATGCGGGTAATATTTTGGTGGCGCAGACCGGCGGTTTCTAAAATACCGTCCTGGATTTTTTCCAGCAAAGCGGGCTGGCAAAATTCTGGCCGGTAAACGCGTATGGAGATTGTTTGTCCGGCGGCCAGCGCCAGCCCTTTGTGCCAGACACTAGTGGTGTCTGTTTTGAGCGGCTCTCCGAGAGAGTATCTGTTTTTGAGCAATAGTTCAGCCATAAATTAGTCTATGGGTATATCGCTGGCGTCCAGCAAAAATTTTTCTTTTTCCAATTCGGATTGCAGCCACTTGAAATTAATTTTGCGCGCCGCGAGTTTATTGAGATTGACATTCCGCGCCGTGAAATTATGGGTTTTGCCGCTGGCGGTCCTGATTTTGTGCGAATGTTTGCCTTTGCTATGCTGCTGCATAACTGCCCCTTAATATCTGGCATCATAACAGAGATTTCCGGCAAAAAACAGCCGTGATTTTAGCGAACTTATAGTATGTTTACGCGCATTTACGGATATAGATTAGCGCGTAATAACTCGGCCGGTTGTCAAAAGCCATGCCGGAGCCGGTATCGCCCACGCTGCCGCCGGAAATATTATGCGTGTGAGCGCCATCGCCCCCTGTAGTCCCTGAAAAGGAATGTATATGCGAGCCTTCACCGGCTGTATCACCGGCCAGCGTATGCGTGTGTCCCGTGCTGCCAATCGTGCCGGACGGTGTCATAGAAAATTTTATGCCACTGCTATTACTAGAACTCTCAAGTCCCCACGTGATACCAACTTGTGAAGAAAACACACCATTCATACCACCCCTACTTACCAGCACAGTCGCATCACCAATGGGTATATACCCGGAAGCATCCGTGCCGGTAAATGTATGACTGTGGTCTCCGCCGGACACGCTGACAGCGGATAAGTTATGACTGTGGGTTGTGCCACCGCCGGATGATCCTGAATAATTATGCGTGTGCCCTGACGCCGTGTCAGCGCTCAAGCCGGACAATTGATGGCTGTGCGCCGGCAAGTTGCTTGTGGTCAACGTAAGGCTGTTGCTGCCGCCCCCGCCGCCTTTAGTGACAGCGCCCATGATAAATTTATTCGTCAGATCCGGCGTTAGTCCCGCGGCGGCATTGGCTGCTGTGCAGGCATACCAGCCTTTGAGCGTAACATTGTCCGTCCAGCCGCTTCCGTCATACATCAGTATCGCGCCCACCGGAAAAAAAGTTAAATGCAAAATATCGTCTGCCACCATCGGCTGGCCTTTAGCTATGGTCATAAAAATACCCCCTTTATTTTTCTATAATGTCTTATAGCCATTATTATAGTGGCTATAAGACATTTGTCAAGGCTATTAGCCATAGTTTATAAGGACTTATGTCTTTGCGACAGCTCTTCATCAGCAATCTAAAAAAACTGCGTCAGGGACGGAAGCTTTCTCAGCTCCAGCTTTCGCTGGATTGCGAGATGTCGTCCACTTACATTGCCGAAATAGAAATGGGACGCAAATTTCCTTCTATAGAAGTTGTCGAGAGGATCGCCGCTGTTTTGCATGTGCCGGCGCACTCGCTTTTTTGGGACGCCAATGATTCTGGCAGAAAAAGACACAGCGCGCCATCCATACCGCCCGTTATCCGTGAAGAAATTATCGCCAAACTGCCGGAAGTTATCGGGCGGTTTATCAGGAAGTATTAACTCAATAAATTTGACTTTTACGGAGAATTGCCCCTAAAATTTTCTAATGTCTCTATTTGCTATTATGGTTTCCGCGCTGGTGATCAATAATTTTGTGCTGACCCAGTTTTTGGGTATTTGCCCGTTCATCGGCGTGTCGCGCCAGCTGGAGTCCGCGGTCGGCATGGGCGCGGCGGTGACTTTTGTGCTGGCTTTGTCCTCGCTGGCTACGTGGCTGATCCAGTATTACGTTTTAGTCCCGCTGCGGATCACTTATCTGCAGACCGTGTTTTTTATTTTGATCATCGCCGCTCTGGTACAGCTGCTGGAAATGGGACTGCGCAGATTTTCGCCGCCGCTGCAAAAAGCGCTCGGCGTGTATCTGCCGCTGATCACGACCAACTGCATTGTGCTCGGCGCGGCGATCTTGAATATCAATAAAAATTACGATTTGCTGCAGTCGATCGTCCATGGCGTCTGCGCGGGGCTGGGTTTTGCGCTGGTGCTGCTGGCTATGGCCGGTATCCGCGAACGTCTGGAAACCTCGCCTGTGCCAAAACGTTTTCAGGGCGTGCCGATCACTTTTATCACCGCGGCTTTGATGTCTATCGCTTTCCTGGGTTTTTCCGGTTTGCAGATCGGCTAGAGGTTTTTTATGACGGCTGGTTTTTGGACACTGGTGATTTTGGGCGGAGTTTTGGGTCTGCTTTTGGCCGTGGCCGCGGTCTGGCTATCCGTCGCGGAAAATCCGCTGATCCAGCGGATCCAGGAAATTTTACCGGGTTATAACTGTGGAGCCTGCGGGCAGTCGGGCTGCGCCGGTTACGCTGAAGCTCTAGCGGCGAACAGCGCGGCTATCGATCTCTGCGTGCCGGGCGGGGCGGAGACTTTGCAAAAAATTGCCGGGCTGCTAAATAAAGAAGCCGCCGCGCCGGCCGGCCGGAAAATCGCTTTCGTTTTTTGTCAGGGCGGCGTGCGCGCGCTGAACGCCTTTGCTTATTCCGGCATTTTGTCCTGCCAGGCCGCGGCGATTTTGCAGGGCGGCTACAAAAAATGCGCGCGCGCTTGTCTGGGTTTCGGTGATTGCCAAAAAGTCTGTATGTTCGGCGCTATAACTATCAGTGAATACGGCGTGCCGCGCGTCGATCTGGACAAATGCCTGGACTGCGGCGCCTGCCTCAAAGTCTGCCCCAAAAAAATCATTCAGCGCGTGCCACAGCGCGAGATGAAACAAGTGATTTGCAGCAACCACGACACACCCAAGACTGCCAAAGCGGTCTGCGCGGCAGCCTGCATCAGCTGCGGCCGCTGTGTCAAAAAATGCCCTTTCCAGGCCATTGAATTAAAAAACAATCTGGCCGTCATTGACCCGGACAAATGCACCAACTGCGGCGAATGTGCCGGAGAATGTTTGACGGGGGCGATTGTCTGAAACGTCCGCGCCGAATTATAAATAATAAAAAAATGGGACGATTTTTCGCAGCCAACGATATATAGACAGAAATTTTTAGGAGGTAATATGTTTTGTAAAAATATCGCGGCTATGTTTGGAGACTATTACAGTTCTGGTCCGGCTGCGAGGAATTTTGCTGACAAACCTGCGCGCTGGAGCGCTTATGTTGATGGTTCCGGCACAGAACATATTCAAGTCGGCGGACTTTACTGGGACGAGGCGCAAATCAAGGCTCAGGGTAAGGGCGATTATACGCAGCACTTTATCCTGAACGCTTACCAAGGAATATCCGAGCAAGAAAAGGATGGATTTAGAAACAATGGTTATCCATTGCCCAATCTATTAGCGGTTGGCGATAAAGTGGCTGACGGTCAAGATATGTTGGATGAGTTCATTTGTTTTGCCGAAAATCTGCAGTATTACGGCGGTTTTCGCCCGGAAATAATTTTAATGAATTT
>JAIRWS010000008.1 GCA_031268855.1 Candidatus Margulisiibacteriota bacterium
CCGATCGCGGGATTACAGGACATTTTGCCGAGCGTGTCGAGATTGAGCGTGAGCAGCAGCGTATCCAGCCCCAGCCGCGCGCAGGCCAGCGCGGCCTCGATACCAGCATGCCCCGCGCCAACCACGATGACTGAATAATCTTTAGGATAATGCATCGAGCAAGATTTTAGCATACCGGCCATCACTCACATCGACCAAAAAACCGCAATAAAGCAAAAGGGCTTCCCCAAAAAAGAGTATCTTTTTTTTCAAATTTCCATATTCTATATTTTGCGTGGCTTAAGAAAATAACCTTTCACCAGAATGGGAAATTTATTCTCGCCTCGCGCCGCCGCACAGCAAGTTGCGGCAGCGCGGGGCCTTCAACGCAAGACCAGCGCGGAAATCTTACGCCGCTTTTTTTCTGGGCTTAACTTCTTTTTTGTCTTCCGCCGCGACTTTAGCCTGCCGGTACTCCAAAATATTCACGCTGTCCGCGATGACTTCCGTGATCCATTTTGTTTCCGCGCCAGATTCATACGAGCGCGACTGAATCCGTCCGCTGACCAAAACCAGACAGCCTTTTTGAATGTAGTCGTGGCAGATCTCCGCCAGTTTGCCCCAGGCAACCACATTCAAAAAATCCGTCGGGCGTTTGCCCTCGGTGTCTTTGTACGGCCGGTCGACCGCCAGCGTGAACTGGACGCGCGCATTGGCGCTGCTGCTGTCCCGGAAATCCGGATCCCGCACCGCGCGGCCGATCAACGTCACGTTGTTGTAGCTTTTCATAATTCACCTCCTTCTCATTTTTTTGTCCTGCTAAAGACTTGCTTAATATAGCAAATTCCTAAATTTTTGTCAAGTTTTTTATTTTAGATTTGTTTTCCACTTTTTCTGACATAAAACACTTACTTCCTAAATCACAATGAATTAGAGCGAATATCTTTGCCGCCGCGCGCCGAGTCTCTCGCTTAACGTCGGCTACTTTGTAGCCTTGTTAAGCTCGAGCCAAACCGCGCTTACGGCAAAATATTCGCTCTCAAAACATCCATCAAAAACAGCGTTTCCTGTTTTTTCATGCGGCAAATATTTTACCGGAAGCGCGCTTTGATCATTGGTCACTGAACGATATTTCGGTCGTTGAGCGGAGTCGAAACGACCGAAGCTAATTCGCGTTCACTGAGCGTAGTCGAAGCGAGCGCGAATTGTCAAAGCCCTCTTAAAAGCTAGAAAACACCGGCGCGCGCAGGCAACTCGACACGCAATAACATGGCTATTTGCCATGCGGAAAGTGATTAAAATACGGAACATCCTTTATTGTTTAACCTATACTTAACGCGCTTTTTTATTGTTTTAAGGCTGTCAAAACACCCTTTACCGTGTCCACATCTGACGGCAGACCAAATTTTTGACAATTTACCGTATTGTAAACAAAGTGTTTATATTTTAAACAGTAGCTGTCCCAGGGATGTTTTTTCAGCAGCCAGATCAAAAACTGAATTATGGCCATGGGCACGCGAAGTTGGAACAAGGGCTTCTTTTGTCCGTAACAGGCCGCAATTTGCCGCAAAAACTCACTGTCGGTCAAGGGCGCGTTACCAAAGACATATTCGCGCCCGTCCACGGCATTTTCCAGCAAATATTTGGTCAGGCGGGCAATGTCCGCGCAATGAATGAAATGAAAACGGAAGTTCATCGTGAAATATTTGAGCCAGCGGATCTTTTTGGCCAGGGCCGGGAGGCCGGCAGCCGCGTGCGAAAAAGGATGCCCGCTGTCTCCACCAAACACCCAGGTCGGAAAGATCGTGATGATCTTTTCCCGCAATTTATGATATTGCAGCATTTTATGCGTCAGGAATTTACTACGAATATAATTGGTGCCGATATCACGGATAGCCTCGATCGGCCGGTGTTCGTGATCCAGAATCGACGCTGTCGAAAAATAAAGGATCTTTTTTATTCTCCGCGGGTCAAGCTGGCGCAGCGTGCGGAAAACCGGATAGACATTGACCCGCCAGGGTTCGCGGTAGCCGCCCCAGCAAGTGGCGACCCAGATCAGATAATCCATTTTTTTCAGCAGCTCTTTTTGCCCGGGTAGATCGCGCACATCCAGCGGCAAAACCGTAACGTTGGAAAACCGCGTTAGATCGCGGCGCAATTTAGCCGGATCACGCAGGACAAGATAAAGCTGATACTGTGGATCATTCGCCAGCAGGTCAAACAAATAATGCCCGACACTGCCGGAAATGCCGGTAATTAAAACATTCGCCATTATTCCTGCGGCGCGGCTTCTGGCGCGACAGCGGCGGTTTTTTCCCGCTCCTCGATCTCCGCGGCAATTTCCTCTTTTTTGCGCGGTTTGCGGGCTTTCTTTTCCGTCGCCGCGGTCTTTTTGTCGACCTCGGCCGTTACTTTCAGCCGGGCGGCCGCCGTGATGCCAAAAGTCAGTTTCACCGGCACAGCGTATTTGCCCGCCTCTTTCACGCTTTTGAGCTGCACGCGGCGGCGATCGATCTGCGTGCCCAGGCTTGCACTGAGCGCATCGGCAATCTGCTGATGCGTAATCGCGCCAAAAAGCTGGCCATTCTCGCTACCCCTGGCTTTAAGCTCTATCTCCGCCGCGCCGTTGATCTTGTCAGCAACGGCCTGTATTTCCTGTTTTTCTTTTTCGATCTTTTTCTGTCTCTGCGCCGCGATGTTCTCGACGTGGCGCAAATTTCCCGCATTATGCGGCACGGCTAGCCGCCGCGGGAAAAGAAAATTCCGCGCGTAACCGCCGCGAACCTTGACCACGGCGCCTTTGTCGCCGTACTCCGTGTCCTGCAATAAAATAACTTCCATAAATAAATCTCCTTCGTCTCAAGCCTATTGTTCTACGACATAAGGAAGCAGCGCCATGTAGCGCGCGCGCTTAATGGCCTGAGCTACCTTGCGCTGATGCTTGGCGCAGCAATTTGACTGACGCCGCGGCAGGATCTTGCCGCGCGGCGACTGAAATCTCTGCACTCGCGCCAGATCTTTGTAATCCAGATCGTCCACATGATTCTCGCAAAAATAACAGGGTTTGCCCCGTCTTTTTTTCATTGGCAAAGACAGCTTGTGATCGCCTCTTTTGGTATCTTTGGACATCCTTATACCTCCTTCCTTAACTTTTTCTATTCTTTCCGGTATCTTTTTTCTAACGCTCCACACTTCGCCAGCTTGCGCTGGCTTGCGACCGAGAGCGGCCTCAAGCCGCCGAGGAAATGTCGCTGGCTAACCGAGCCAGCGGCTGGGTCTCGACTCAAAACGGCGCCGGTTCCTCGCCGGACGAAGCAAAAGGCCTGCTTTCCGGCGCGGGCGAAACACCCTGATCCGGCCGGTAAGCGGCGCCGGCCGCGCTGGACGCTTTGGTGTCCAGCATTTGCATGCTATCCGCCACCACTTCCGCGGACTGAAACTGCTGGCCGTTTTTCTCATACACGCCGATCTGCAAACGACCTTCGATCGCCACCGGCTTACCCTTGCGCAAATAGGTGTTGCAGGTCTCGGCCAGCTTACGCCAGGCAACGATACGGATAAAATCAGCTTCCGCGTCGCGCTTGGAGGTGCGGTTCACAGCCAGCGAAAACCGCGAGACCATGACGCCCGCTGAAGTTGAGCGCGCTTCCGGGTCGTGGGTCAATCTGCCGATCAAAAAAACTTTATTATACATGCTCTTTCCTTTTTTTTCTTTCTACACATCACGCTTGTTTCACCTGTAAAGCTCGGGTCAAAAAGGCACATCGTCTTCTGTCGCGCCGTCAAAAGGATTGCCGCCAGCCGTAGCGGGTGGTTCGTTGCTCGGCGCAATGGCTTTGGCGGGCGCTGACACCGGCGCGTTAAACAGCCGGACGGTCTTAGCATTGATCTCGGTCTGGCTAAATTTCTGGCCATTGGCCTCGCGGCGGTTGACCTGAATACGGCCTTCGACCAGCGCCAGAGAATTGATCTGCAGATTTTCCGCGGCGTAATCCGCCTGCCGTCCAAAGGCGACAACGGGAATTTTATCGAATGTCGTCTGTCCATCGGGGCGCGGCGGCCGCGCGACATTGAGCGTAAACTTGCTGACCGACAATCCGTTTTCTGTGGTGTATTTAGTCTCCGGTTTTTCCTGCACCGTGCCGATCAAAACAATGCTGTTGAAATTCATAAATTTTAGGCCTTCGCTTCGGCTTTTGGCTCGGGCAGAGAGAGCGTGATCATATAGCGTAAAATATTTTCGTTAATCTTAAAGCGCGCTTCGATCTCTTTGTTTATGGCGCCCGGCCCGGTATATTTAATCAGCACAAAATAACCCTGCTGTTTTTTCTCGATCGGCGTGGCCAGGTCTCTCTTGCCCCAGACATCCGTGGCGTCAATTTTGCCGCCGCCGCTCTCGATCAGCGTTTTTACTTTCTCGAGAATCTCTTTTTGCGCAGCCTCTTCCAGCTCAGCCTTGGTGATGAAAAGCAGATCGTACGCGGTCATTAAAAACTCCTTGTTTTATTGTAAACTAAAACTTTATCCTCAAGCAAAGGGGGTCAATAATACCAGCTTCGCCGCGCGCTGGCAAGCGAGGTTTAGGCAATGGTGTTTATGACAAGCCCAATACACGAACAAACAGTGTTTTAGCGGCTCCATGCCTCGCTGGCCTCGACGGTTCGACGGGCTCACCGTCCAGGGCTCGGCCAACGCGAGACACCCCACCAGTCCGCCTTCCGGCGGCCAGCCTCCCCTTAACCAAGGGGAGGCGGCAGCGTTAGCTGCGGTGGGGTGTTTTGCCGCAGGCAAAACGTCAGAAAACCTAACGCTTGGTCGGCCAAGGACATAAATGCCGAGGTTTAGGCAATTTTCATGATGTAGATCACAACATAATAACTGGGGACTGTGCTTAGGGAATATGGCACGCCGCCGCCGTCAAGAGTATAGACCGCTTTAACCGACGGATATTGCGCACTGCTTGAATTATTACCGCTGTTTATGACGTCTATTTTATTCGCCACCTTTTCCTTAGTATGCAAGGCCGCCCGCATACCCTCGGCCGAAAGTTTCTTGCCCTCGTCGATATTATAATTTTCCGCTTTGAAATCCGTATCCGTCGCGTCGGTGTAATTATCTGCCATAAAAATCCCCCCTGTTTACCAAGTTTTTCATAAATGTCTGCAAATAAATAATTATACCTATATTATCTCTCACACGCAGACATTTGTCAAGCAAAAAGCATTCATTTACAAACCTAAATGACCTATCATAAATAAATGACCGGTCGGATATTTTGGAAAATCGTCAAAAATGAAGTGGCGCGGCAAAAGACCAGTTTTGAGTGGCTGTATTATAAAACCGGCATCACCAAAGGCACTTTTTCTTCCTGGAAAAACCGCGAAATTATCCCGCGCGCCGATGACGCCTACAAAATAGCCGCTGTCCTGCATGTCTCCGTCGAATACCTGCTGACCGGATCAGACCGGGTGAAAAAACAATCCAATCCCGGCCTGCAGGAAATTACCGAAAATCTGATCGGGCTGGACGCGCTGGACCTGAACGCTGTTTCCGCGCTGACACGAGCTCTGGCCGCGCGGTACGTTAAGCGCCGCTAGACCCGTATCGGCATAACCACGTAAGTAAAATCCTTGTTTTCCTTTGGAATTATCACGCCGGCCGAAGTTATGCCGTTCAAGACCAGTACAATATTGTCCTCCTGTATATTGCGTATAACGTCCAGAACGAGACGGACATTAAAAGCGATGGGCTGCATGTCCTCGCCCTCTTTTTGCACATCGACCAGCTCGGAAATATTGCCGATAGTCGGCGTGCTAGCCGTGATCAGAAGTTTTTGATCGACCATTTCCAGCTTAATAACGTTGGTCGACGCGCTGGCCACGATAGACGCCCTATCCGCGGCTTCCAGCAGGTCTTTGCGGGACATGACAATTCTGGTTTTTTGTTCTTTGGGTATGACGTTGCGATAATCCGGGAATTGGCCCTGAATTAAACGTGAAACCAAATACAAACTCTTGAAACTAAAAGAAATTTGTTTTTCAGTAATGGCAATATCCACGACACCCTGATAATCTTCCTGCTGAAGAATCCGGCTGATCTCCTGCAGGGCGCGTGACGGCACGATAACGCTTAGATTCCCCGCGGTGTCCTCGCTTAAAGTAGTTGTTTTTTTAGCCAGGCGAAAACCGTCAGTCGCCACAAAACGCAGCTCGTTTTTTTCTTTCTCAACCAGGATGCCGTTTAAAAAAGGCTTCCCTTCATCAAAAGACACCGCAATGATCGACTGCCGGATCATCTCGCGTAGCGCATCGGCTTCGATCTTTAAATTTTTGCCGCTTGTAACTTTTGACAGCACCGGAAAATCATCAATAGCCAGACCGTAAATATTTGGCTTGGACTGTTTAGAGGTAATTAAAATATTATGATTGCTATCGACCTTAAAAGAAACTTCGCCTTCGGATAATTTAGCAATAATGCTGCTCAAAGTCTTAGCCGGAGCCAGCACCGCGCCTTCTTCAATAACATTGGTGTCGATCGAAAACTCGATCCCGATCTCCAGGTCATTGGCGGTAAGTTTCAAGGAGTTATTTTTCGCTTCGAGCAAAATATTGCCGGCGATCTGCGCCACCGTGCTACGGATCGACACCGCCTTTTCCACGACCTGCACAGCATTGTTCAAATCAGCTTTTACACATTTGAATTCCATATTATTTAATACCTCCGTACATATATATAGGTTTAACAATAACAATAAAGACTGTGCATAACTGGATAACCGTAAAATTTTTTTAATTATAGCGAAAAATTTGATTTACGGCTACTGATAACTTATGCATAAGTATTGGAAAAAACGGTCGTTGCGGAGCGGAGTTTTTGGCGGAAAATATTTTACAAAAGATATCCACAGGGTATGCGCAAAATTGTTCGGAAAAAAATTATCGCGCCAGAATTTCTTTTTTGAGATTATTGACAAGGTCGAGCAAAGCATGGTCGGTCTTGATCGTTTCACGGATCTTATCGCAGGCATGAATGACCGTGCTGTGGTCGCGCCCGCCAAACGTATCGCCGATCTTTTCATTGGTCGCGCTGGTCAATTCCCGGGACAGGTACATGGCAATTTGTCTGGCTGTGGCGATCTCTTTTTTACGGATCTTGGCGGAAAGCTCCTCGATGTCAATTTTCATTTGTTCGGCGACAATTTGTTTGATCGTGCTGATGGTCACATGTTTATCCTGCGTCTGGATCAGGTCTTTAAGCAATTTGGCGGCAAAATCCACCGTGATCGGCGTCTGAAAAAAAGCCGTGTGCGCGACGAGCCGGTGCAGGACGCTTTCCAGATCGCGGACATTGGAAAAAGGCGCTTTGGCGATGTATTGAATGACGTCTTCCGGAATATTCGCGTTTTCGATAGTGCTGTCGCTCTCGACTTTTTTGCGCAGAACGGCCAGACGGGTCTCAAAATCCGGCGATTGAATATCGGTAATCAAGCCCCAGGCCATACGGGACTTCAGGCGCTCATCGATATCACGCAGGTCTTTGGGCGGCCGGTCAGAGTTGAGGATGATCTGTTTTTTGGTTTCGTACAGGGCGTTGAAAGTATTGAAAAATTCCTCCTGCGAACGATCTTTGCCCATGAGAAATTGAATGTCGTCGACAAGCAGAATATCCGCCATGCGAAACCGCGCGTAAAAGTTTTTCCAGCGGGCGACATCACTGCCGTCACGGATAATGCTGACGACCTCGTTCACAAAAGTTTCGGCGGTGACCAGCACGATTTTCAGCTTGGGATTAAGAGATAACGCGCGCTGGGCAATAGCGTGCATCAGGTGTGTCTTGCCCAGCCCCGGGCCACCGTAGGTAAAGAGCGGATTGTAGGCTATGAAAGGTTTTTCCGCGACAGCCAGAGCCGCGGCGTGCGCGAAGCGCGTATTGTTGCCGACGACGAAAGTTTCAAAAGTATATTTGGGATTGAATTTGACCAGGGCTTCGGCGGGAACTTCTTCGGCGGCAGACGGGAGCTGCCGGACGACCGGCGCCGGGCTTAACTCGGGCGCCGCCGGCACAACGCGGACATCCAGCGCGATATTTTGCCGAAAGTCGCGTGTAAAAATTTCCTGCAAAAGCGGCTCGCGCTCTTTGAGCCACAGCGCCATGACGTCTGACGGCACGGAAACGGCCAAAACCCCGTCAGCCAGAGAGAGCGGCGCAATGGAAGTTTTAAACATCTGAAAGCCGGGTCCGGTCAGCGCAGTTTTAAGTTTTTCCAGTAGAACCGGCCAAAAAGAATCCATAGAACCCCAAAACACCCAAAATTTATCCCCCGAGGTGGAGAAGTATTTTACACCGATAAAAAAAAATGTCAAATTGACAGTGGAAATACGCCCCGCCGTGCACAAGGCCGGGGCTGTGTTGATAAGCAAGATTGGTCAAAAAAAGCCGCGCGTGCTAAAATCAAGAAAGTTTGGCGGCAAAAATGAGCGAAAAAATCACGGACTATTCAGACTACGATTACAAAAAATTTTTCTGGGAAAAAGGCGACCGGCAATACGAGGATTTTTGCGACCACCTGGCGGCGCGCCGGCTTTTGCCCGAGCGCGGAGAAAAATTCCTCGATGTCTGCGGCGGCTTCGGACGTCTGGCGGATGTTTACCTGCCGCGTTTTGCGGACTGCACGCTCTTCGACTACGCGCCAAAAATGCTGGATCTGGCCAAAGCCGCGCACGGCGCAAAACTAAAGACCGCGCAGGGCTCGGCGTATAAGCTGCCTTTTGCCGCTGGAGAATTTGACGCGGCGCTGCTGGTGCGCGCCTCGCATCATTTGACAGACCTGTCGGCGGCGGTCGCGGAGATCGCGCGCGTGCTGAAACCCGGCGGACGCGCCGTCATCGAGATCGCCAACAAAAGAAATATTCTGGAGATTTTGCGCTGGGGTGTAGGCCGGTCTAAAATGCGGCCTTTTGCGCTTGAGCCGGCAAGCCGCAATGCCAAAGGTTTTTATAATTTTCACCCGCGTTACGCGGAAGAAATTTTTAAGCGAAATAATCTGCGGGTCAAAAAAGCTCTCGGCGCGTCCAATTTCCGCCTGCCGCTTTTGAAAAAAATTCTGGGCGCGCCGCTGCTCTGTTTCCTGGAACGCCTCGCGCAAGGCGTCTCCGGCCGGCTGAAGTTAAGCCCGTCGATTTATTATTTGCTGGAGAGACAATAGCCTTGCCGGGCAGCCTTTAAGTAGCCATTGTCCGGATAGTCTTTGATTTTTTGAAAATCAAAAAAAATGGTTCCGGACAATGTCGGAAATATTTTGGCCAAAGGTTTGGCTAAAAAGGCTGGAAATGGACGAAAATCTCCGCCACCGAAATGTTTTAATTGCCAGCCGTCAAATGCGCTATTGACAAGGCGGATAAGATCGCCTTTTGTATAGCCCCTAATGTGATTGCTATAGTTTTTGATGCAGGAGGGCTGTTGTCCAAATAAAAGCAACAACCTTTGATGCAGCGCAGCCAAATTTGGCACTCCAACAATAAGATGTCCGCCGGGTTTTAAAACCCGAGTGATTTCGTGTAAAATCCAAAACACAGCTTTAACATGCTCAAACACTTGATTGATAATTATTATGTCTACGCTTCCAGCTGCAAACGGAAGATGGTCTCGTTCAAGATCAAGATTGACAAGCTCTATCCCTTTGTCTTCAAACTTTTTCTTGGCGAGAGGTTCATCTGATTTTAAATAGTTGTCTACGGCAAAAAGAGCTAAATTTTTGGCGTGGCTAGGCCAAAAATGGGGGGGGGGGGGGGTATTTTTAAATAATTCCATAGCACATAAG
>JAIRWS010000009.1 GCA_031268855.1 Candidatus Margulisiibacteriota bacterium
GAACTGCCTATAACCAGCGCTCATGCTTTGCTGGTGCGGGATTTGCCGCCTATACACAAAGACCCTTTTGATCGTATCCTGATCGCGCAGGCTAAAGCGGAAGGCCTGCTGTTGCTGACCTCGGACAAAACGCTGACCCGGTACGACGCGCCGATCCTGTATGTTCCTAAAAAACCTCACTCCGGCGGAAAATTTTGGCTGGCAAATCGCCCGGGTTCCGCGTGAGATCCGCGGGAAACGCCGAACGCCTTTTGGCGGGGATTATTCAGCCTGGATTGACATTGTCTATACATTAGCGTAAAATGGGGTTTGTTATGGAGATCGTCTGGGACGAGAAAAAAAACAAACCGCTGTACATATGATATAATTTGATATGTGAGTAAATATGAAAAACTAGTGCAGAAGCTTTTGTCTGGCAGGCATGATAGTGCGTTTAGTTTTAGCGATATTACCAAACTATTGTTGACGCTGGGTTTCTCGGAGCGGATAAAGGGCAGTCATCATATTTACTATCATAGAGATATTGCGGAAATATTAAATATTCAGCCGAGAGGTTCGCAAGCCAAGCCGTATCAGGTTAAACAAGTGCGAGATATTGTGGTAAAATATAGGTTAGAGGCGCCAAATGAATAAATATGAAATTATAGTTTATTGGAGCGAAGCGGACAGCGCGTATATCGCTGAAGTTCCAGAATTGGCTGGTTGCATGGCAGACGGACAGACCTATAACGAAGCGGTACAAAGCGCTGACGCGGCAATTTTTGACTGGATCGAAACAGCGTCTTTTTTAGGCCGTACTATCCCCGCGCCTAAAGGCAAACTGCTGTACGCTTAAGGATCTGCCCGTCCCTGGGTGTTATCCGTTTTCAATAAATTATACGGAGAAAAATAAAAGTGAAAAGAAAAAAAACAGTGTTCAAACTTGATCCTTATGAACAGAGCATCGAAGATCGGATCGAGACTTTTGTTCCGGCGTCGGCTGAGACCAGAGCGAGATTTGCTGAGGTCATTGAGCGTGCCCGAAAAAGCCGCAATGTCAATCTGCGTTTCAACGGCAGTGATCTGGGTAAAGTGAAGCAAAAAGCCGGTGAGTGCGGTTTGCCGTATCAGACTTTTATCACAATGGTTTTGCATAAATATGTTACCGATCAATTCATTGACCGTCACGAGGCGCATAAGGTCTGGCAGGCGAAATCCTGAGTATGTCCGCGGAAAACACCGAACGCCTTTTGGCCGAATTGGCCGCCGCGCAATTTGCGCCGCCGGAGCGTTCTTTCGCCGAACGCAAGGCTGAGCTGTATCCTAGATTTAAGAATTTTGCTAAGATTACCAGACAGTATATTGACGACCCGCAAATTTTGGCGGAGCTGGAAGCGCTAAGAAAAAAACTGCAAGAGTAATTATATGAGCGGCAAAATAAAAATAGGCATTATCGGCGCGACGGGTTACACCGGCGCGGAGTTGCTCCGCCTTTTGCTCGACCACCCCGCGGTGGAAATAAAATACCTGACCACCACTTCGGCGGCCGGGCAGGATATCAACGCAATATATCCTTTTTTGCGCCCGCGTTTTTCCCAAAAACTGGCCGAGTATAAATTGTCCGCGGCGCGGAAACTCGACGCGGTTTTTATCTGCCTGCCGCATGGCCGATCTATGGATATCGCGCCGGAGCTGGTGAACGCTGGCGTGAAAGTCATCGATCTTGGCGCGGATTTTCGTTTTCGGGATATTGCCGTTTATGAAAAAACCTACCAAAAACACACCGCGCCGAAAATGAACGCGCGGGCTGTTTACGGTCTGCCGGAATACAATCGCGCGCGGCTCAAAAAAGCCCAGCTGGTCGCCAATCCGGGCTGTTATGTCACAGCGGCGACTTTGGCTTTAAAACCGATAGTCGAAGGCCTGCCTTTTGTCGAGGGGTCTATCATTATCGATGCCAAATCCGGAGCTTCCGGAGCGGGACGCGCTCTGCGGCAGGACACCCATTTTTTGGAAGTCTATACAAATTTTTCGACTTACAAACTTGGCGCGCATCGTCATCAGCCGGAAATAGAGCAGAATTTAGGGGGCGCTCCAGTGGTTTTTTCACCGCATCTTTTACCGGTCAATCGCGGTATTTTGGCAACAATTTATGTGAAGTTGAGCAAAAAAACAAACACGGACGATGTATTGTCCGTATTGCAAAAACGGTACCAAAATGAGCCTTTTGTGCGCGTTGTGGAAAACCCGCCGACTTTGAAAGACGTTGTGGGGAGCAATTACTGTCTGATCTCTCCAACGGTTGTCGGGGACGGCAGTCAGCTGATTTTGGTGTCTGTTCTGGATAATCTGGTCAAAGGCGCGTCTGGTCAAGCCGTGCAGAATATGAATATAATGTGCGGACTGCCGGAAACCACGGGTTTGGAAAGGCTTGCTTTAAATCCGTAAGTTTAACGTAGATGAAGAATGTATGGCGTGAGAAATAACTTTGCCTGAAGCGGCCGTAACCTTCATGACTATGTCGTGGCCGCGCGGGTAAAGTATTTCTCACGCTAAAATATACAAAAAGGAGTAAAAAATGTTGCCGAAAGGTTTTCAATATGCCGGGGTACATGCTGGTCTGAAAGACGGCGCTAAAAAGGACATGGGGCTGATCGTTTCCGAGAAAAAGGCGGTTTGCGCCGGCGTCACCACGACCAATCTGGCCTGCGCCGCCTGCGTCAAGCGCGGCCGCAAAATACTGCGCCGCGGCTCCGCCAAAGCGATTATCGTGAACACCAAATACGCCAATGCCTGCACCGGCAAACAGGGCGATAAAGATGACGCCGAGTATGCCAAAATTGCGGAAAAACTTTTCGGCGGGCCGGTCTTGACCGCTTCGACCGGCGTGATCGGCCAGAATTTGCCTATGGATAAAATAAAAAAAGGCGCGGAACTGCTCCAAAAAAACCTGAAGCACGATTACGACGATTTCGCCGAGGCGATTTTGACCACAGACCTTGTCGTAAAAAAAATATCCAAGACCGTGCAGCTTCTGGGCCGCGATGTGACGATCTGCGGCGTGGCCAAAGGTTCCGGCATGATCCACCCTAATATGGCCACGATGCTGGCTTTTATTACCACTGACGCTTCGCTAAGTCACAGCCTTTTACAGAGAATTATTCGTGAAGTTACCGCTATTTCTTTTAATCAGGTGACTGTCGATGGCGATACCAGCACCAATGATATGTGCCTTTGCCTGGCCAACGGTATGTCCGGCGCGCGTATTGACCGCCAGACTTTGCCTATTTTTCAGGCGGCGTTGACCGAAGTCCTCATTTATCTGGCCAAAGCGATAGCCGCGGACGGCGAGGGCGCGACCAAGCTCATCGAGGTCAACGTGACCGGCGCGCGCGCGCTCAAAGAAGCGCGGCTGGCCGCCAAAGCGGTGGCTGGTTCGCCGCTGGTCAAATGCGCGGTGTACGGCGGCGACGACAATTGGGGCAGGGTGATCGCGGCGGTCGGCCGCAGCGGGGCAAGATTTGACCCCGAAAAAGTCAGAATGAAATGGGACGGTCTGCAAAGCAAGACTGTGACCATCAATATCGACCTCGCCAACGGCCGCGAATCCGCGCAGGCTTGGGGCTGCGATCTGACCGAGGGGTACGTTAAGATAAATACAAAGTATAATTAGTTTAGATTGTATGGCGTGACTTTGCCTGAAGCGGCCGTAACCTGCATAATTTCGTTGTGGCCGCGCAGGTAGAGGTATTTTTCGCGCCGCAGAAGTTTCATGTTATAATTCAGTCCTATGCGGAAGTTTCAGGACAAAGTCGAGGTTATTTTAGACGCGCTGCCGTATATACGCAAATTTCAGGGCGCGATAGTCGTCATCAAATACGGCGGCTCCGCGATGGTCGACCCGCGCCTCAAGCGCGAAGTGGCGCGCGATATCGCGCTGCTGAATTATATTGGCATGAAACCGGTCGTGGTGCACGGCGGCGGCAAGGAGATCAATAGCTGGCTGGATAAAATTGGCAAAAAGCCTGAGTTTGCGCCCAACGGCCTGCGCGTAACGGACGGAGAGACTATGGAAATTGCCGAAATGGTTTTGGGGCGCGTCGGCAAGGAAATTGTCGAGCTGCTGCACCGCGAAGGCGAGACCAAAGCCGTGTCTCTGTCCGGCAAAGACGCCGGGCTTTTCGTTGCCGAAAAACTGGAGTCAGAGTACGATCTCGGTTTTGTCGGCGAGATCAAGACCGTCAACGCCGAAATAGTGCGCGATTTGCAGGAAAAAGATTTTATTCCCGTCATTTCGTCTGTGGCCATGAGCCGGACGGGGGAAACCTACAATATCAATGCCGATCTGGCCGCCTGCAAGATCGCCAAAGAGCTGGCGGCTGTGAAGCTGTATCTGATGACCGATGTGGACGGTGTGCTGGATAATAACAAAAAGCTGATCCAGCGCCTCAATAAGAAAAAAGCCGAAGAATTGCTCGAGAGTAAAATAATCTCCGGCGGTATGATACCCAAGATCCGGAGCGCGCTGGATGTTTTGAGCGCCGGCGTAAGATCGGTGCACATTATCAATGGCACGGTCGAACATTCGCTCCTGCTGGAAACTCTGACCAGCGAGGGTATCGGGACAATGGTGACGCTGGATTAAAGTATTATTCCGAGGCGATTTTTTCTAGTTTAGAACGTAATTTTTGGCTTGTTATCCTTATTGGTTTTATTTTACCGTGTGGGTTTTTTATAGGCCGGTACGCTCCTTTTTTCAGCGCCGAATAAACATCTAACACCATTTTTTCGACAAGTTTTTCCGTTAACGGAGTGCCGTCATCAAGCTTCTCAAATGTTTTCTCAATCATTTTGCAGCTCCTTTAATATTTTGATGACCTTTTTCGTTGCTTTCATAGCATGTATTACAATTTCTTCCCCATGGCTTTTTAAAACAGTAATCACCTCAAGTGTTCGCAAAGACCGATCAAACCCAATATAAAGCAATTTCTGCGGATTTTCCGCGATTTCAATTACTTCAATAGCATGCTCAATGACATAGATTATGTCTTTTTCGTGAATACCATGCTTTTTAGCTGAATCAAGTATTTTAACAGCCATTGCACATTATTATAACATATTTTGCTTCCGCTTCTAAAAATTTTCAGGCAAATAGTGTATACTAATTCAAAAATATGGTAAAAAAAGACTTTATATCCATAACCGACCATGACGCTAAAACGATCAATCATCTGATCCGCCAGGCCTATAATCTCAAAGCGCAGGCGCGCGCTGGCAAAAAGCACGAGTTGCTGCAGGGCGAATCGCTGGCGATGATCTTTGATAAACCTTCGACGCGGACACGCGTGTCTTTTGATGTGGCGATGTATGAGCTGGGCGGTCACGCGATCAATATCACGGCTGGCGAGTGCGGTCTCGGCACGCGCGAGTCGGTGCCGGATGTGGCGCGGACTTTGAGCCGCTTCTGCGACGCGCTCATGGTGCGTACTTTTGGCCATGATATCGCGCTGGGGCTGGCCGAACATGCCAGCGTGCCGGTCATTAACGGTCTGACCGATCTGATGCATCCCTGCCAGGCGATGGCGGACGCGCTGACTATGTACGAAATTACCGGCGACCTTAAGGGAGTGCGTTTGACCTATATTGGCGACGCTAATAATGTGACGAATTCGCTGCTCCATCTGGCCGAAAAAACCGGCATTGAGCTGACGGTCTGCACGCCCAAAAATTACGCGCCGGATAAAAAAATGGCCGCGGAGAATAAAGTGTTCCTGACCAATGACCCCGCCGCCGCGGTGAAAAAAGCGGATTTTATTTATACGGATGTTTGGGCCAGCATGGGGCAGGAAAAACTGGCCGCGCAAAAAAACAAAGCATTCCGGGATTATCAGGTCAATAGCCAGCTTCTCAAAAAAGCGCCGAAAAAGGTTAAAATAATGCACTGCCTGCCGGCGCACCGCGGTCTGGAGATCACGGACGAGGTGATCGACGATCCGGAAAAATCAATAGTTTTTGAGCAGGCCGAAAACCGTCTGCACGCGCAGAAAGCGATTTTGGTGTATTTGTTGAAATAAATTTTGGTGTTTTGATGTTTCGCTTGGCGAAACACCCCACCCGCTCCAGCTAACGCTGTCGCGCCCTCCCCTTATCAAGGGGAGGGTTGGGGCGGGGTAAAAACAAGGCGAGATTTTTTAAGGAGAATAAAAATGGTAAAAAAAGTGGTGCTGGCGTATTCCGGCGGTCTGGATACATCGATTATGATCCATTGGCTTAAAAACAATTACGGCTGCGAGGTCGTCGCTTATGCCGCGGATGTGGGGCAGGGTTTGCGCGAACTGGACGATCTGGAACAGCGCGCTAAAGCCGCCGGCGCCAGCAAGGTGTACGTTCTGGATCTGCGTCAGGAGTTTGTCGAGGAATACATCTGGCCAACGCTCAAAGCCGGCGCCGTGTACGAAAGCAGGTATTTGCTGGGCACCTCTTTTGCCCGGCCGGTTATTGCCAAACATCAGGTGGCTATTGCGGAAAAAGAAAACGCGGACGCCGTGGCGCACGGAGCCACCGGCAAAGGCAATGATCAGGTGCGTTTTGAGCTGACTTTCCTGGCGCTCAACCCTGATCTGCAGATAATTGCCCCG
Organism: Candidatus Margulisiibacteriota bacterium; assembly: GCA_031268855.1. Lineage (NCBI taxonomy): Bacteria > Bacillati > Candidatus Margulisiibacteriota > Candidatus Margulisiibacteriota bacterium. The sequence continues at coordinate 6,618 of JAIRWS010000009.1, forward strand.
TGGCGTGATCCCAAATGGACTATCAACTCCCGCGAGGAGGCGATCGAGTACGCGGAGAAGCACAATATTCCGCTTAAAATCACGAAAAAACGCATATATTCAGAGGATGCTAACATCTGGCATATCTCGCACGAAGGCGCGGAACTGGAAGACCCGTGGCAGGAACCGGCGGACATAGTTTTCAGTATTTCCAATACTTTAGAGAAAGCGCCGGACAAAGCCGAGTATATAGAACTGGAATTTGCGCAAGGCGCGCCAGTCGCCCTGAACGGCCAGAAGCTGCCGGCGGTTGAGCTGCTTTTGAAGCTGAACGAGATCGGCGGCAAACACGCTATCGGGCAGATCGACATCGTGGAAAACCGGCTGATCGGCATGAAATCGCGTGGTGTTTATGAAACGCCGGGCGGTTCTATTCTGTACGCGGCGCATGACGATCTGGAGCAGCTTGTTTTGGATAAAGAAACCTATCATCTCAAACAGCATTTGGCGCATAAGTACGCCGAGCTGGTTTACAATGGCCAGTGGTTCACACCGGCGCGCGCGGCGCTGGACGCTTTTGTGCACAAGACGCAGGAAAAAATGGACGGCACGGCGCGTTTAAAATTGTACAAGGGCAATATTGCGTCGGCGGGAGTTAAGTCGCCGTATTCGCTGTATCTGGAAAATCTGGCGTCTTTTACGAATTCTGACCTCTATGATCAAAAAGACGCGGCCGGTTTTATCCGCTGTTTTGGCCTGCCGCTCAAAGCGGCGAAGCTGAATGAACGCTCTCATTAAGCGCCCTGAGCAGTGTGTTGAAGTCGTTGCCATAAAGTTTAAAGAGTTCCTCCACTGGCTGAGAGTATGGCAGAGCTAGATACGGCAGCAGGCAATATAGCTCGCAAAGCAAAATATAGTTGGCTATGTCGCCGTCGGATCTGATCTCCAGCGCCGTGGGGGCAATATACGCAACGATCAACGGGCTGATGTTTTGTTTGGCTAAAGCCAAAGAAATATCCCGGATCATGGTAAAAACGCTGAGCTGGGTGGAAAAATCGAAATTAAATTTCTTGATTTCTGCTGTAATGGCTGGATCGCCGTCCGGCGTATCCGTCTGCACGAACTGCTCCACTAAGAAATTGACATAATCAGCCACCGTGTGTTCCTGAAATATTTCCAGATCCTGCGGCAGATTTTTCAAATGGAAGCTGTAAGTTGCCACAGTTTCCTGCGCCGCTCGATAATTTTTAGCGTTTTGGCGGCAAACCCAGCTTTCAGGGGGCAGGGTCAAATTTTTCAGTTCACCGAATCGAAAGCTGATCTGTTTATGTAACATCATATTTATATATCGCAAGCCGCGGCCGTTTGTTGCAAAATTTTCCCCCGGCGAAAGATTTTAATAAATACCTTAACTAATATATAATAAAGACAAAGGAATTTTATGTCTAGAGACAAATTTTTAGTTTTTGGCAGTCCGCGTCTGGAGGAAGACGATATTCAGGCGGTGACCGCTGTTTTGCGTTCCGGCTGGCTGGGCACGGGGCCGAAAGTCAAGCAGTTTGAGGAGGATTTTAAAAATTATCGGGGCGCCAAATACGCTATGGCGCTCAATTCCTGCACGGCCGGGCTGCATTTGTCCATGGTGGCGCTGGGCATTCAGCCGGGCGACGAGGTCATTACCACGCCGCTGACTTTTTGCGCCACGGCCAACGCGGTGATCCACGCCGGCGGCCGGCCGGTTTTTGTGGATATTGACAGGGAGACGCTCAATATCGACGCGGACAAAATCGAGGCCGCTATTACGCCGCGCACCAAAGCCTTGCTGCCGGTGCATTTTGCCGGACGCCCCTGCGACATGACTAAAATAACGGCCATCGCCCAAAAACACAATTTGCGCCTTGTGGAAGACTGCGCCCATGCTATCGAGACAGAATACCGCGGCCGACCAGCCGGCACATTCGGCGATCTGGGCTGCTTTTCTTTTTACGTGACTAAAAATGTGGTGACTGGCGAAGGCGGCATGGTCATTACCGATAATGAGGAGTACGCCGACAAAATTAAAATGTACGGACTGCACGGCATGTCGCGCGATGCCTGGAAACGTTTTTCTGACAAGGGCTTCAAGCATTATCAGGTGCTTTTCCCGGGCTTCAAATACAATATGATGGATCTGCAGGCCGCGCTGGGTCTGCAGCAGCTTAAAAAAGTGGAAAAATTTTATCAGCGGCGGCTGGAGATCTGGCAAGAATACAATGCGCGCCTGAAAAAACTGCCACTGATCCTGCCCGCCGCTTTTGAGCCGCAGACCAAACACGCTTTGCATTTGTACACCGTGCTGCTGGATACGGACAGGGCCGCTCTGACCCGCGATGAATTATTGAACGCTTTGACCCAGGAAAATATCGGCGCGGGCGTGCATTACACCGCGCTGCATCTGCATCCGTATTACCGCGCGGCTTTCGGTTACAAAGACGGCGATTTTCCTGATGCCGAATATGTGTCCGGGCGGATCTTGAGCTTGCCGCTTTCCGCCAAATTGACGCCGCGGGATGTCGACGATGTGGTCGAGGCGCTGGAGAAAATCCTTGGTTAAAATTTCTGTTATTATTCCGACCTACAATCGGCTGGACTGCCTACGGGAAACGCTGGCTTCGTTGCAGAAACAGACTTTTACGGATTTTGAGGTTATTGTTTCCGACGATGGTAGCGCTGACCGGACGCGCTCTCTGGCCAAACAAAAATTTCCGTTCGCTTTCAAACTGATCTCTCAGCCAAATCTTGGCCGCGCCGCCGCCCGCAATCACGGCTTTAGCGTGGCGCAGGGCGAGATAATCGTATTTATCGATGACCACATTATTCTGGACAAAGATTTTTTAAAAGAGCATTTCAGCACGCATCAGCGTTGGGCCAAAAAAGGCGTCGGAGTAGTGCGCGGCCGGGTAGAGTATATAAAAGCCGCCAGCGACGTCCCGAAAAAACCGCCTCGTTTCACGAAAAAAATCAATAAATTCAACGAAAACTCACCATTTGTCAACTTCATTACCAATAACCTTTCGGTCACGCGGGATGTCCTAGAATTGACCGGCGGCTTCGATCCAGATTTCAAAGAATACGGTTTTCAGGATCAGGAGCTGGGTTTTCGGGCGCGGCAGAGAGGTTTTAAATTTAAGGTCAACCCAAAAGCGCTGGGATATATTTTCAAAGCGGACGGCGAGGACACGCCGGAGATTTTAGAAAAGCGTTTGGACAAATTCCGGCAGGCCGGCCGTTCCGCCGTGCTGCTGTCGCGTAAACATTATTGGGCTGGCTTGTGCGTCGGTGTGAATTTGTTTAATGTTTTTTTGAACGCGCTCCTCTCGTTAAACGCGGATTGGTTCCTGCGTTTTTGCCGCGCTCAGCAGGCGCAGACCAGCGATGAAAAAAGCTGGCGGTTTTGGCGCGCCAAAATGCGCTGGGCTATGTTTCTCAAAGGCCTGCGCGAAGGCTTTGACCGCTATCCGCCGGATAAATACCAGCCGCGCAGCGGCCCCAATGTCGTGATGCTGGTGTCGCATCAGTCTGATCTTTCCGGCGCGCCGATCTCGCTGGCGATACTGGCCAATCGTTTGCGCGCCAAAGGGTATTTTCCGGTGCTGGTCCTGCCGCAGTCCGGGCCGCTCGAACAGAAGATCGACCAGTCTGGCGTGAAAGTCCTGAATCTGCATAAATATTTTAAAGCGCTGAAACTCTATATATACATGGCGCGTTTTCGTCCGGCGATCATTCACGCCAATACTTTTTTGACCGAATACGCGCTGGATATTGCCCAAAAATTCGGCATTAAAACCATAATGCATGTGCGTGAGGATCTAAGCGGTTTTCCCGCGCTGGCCAAAAGGCTTCTGCGCAAAGCGCGGCGGTTGATCTTGATCTCGCACAGCATGGTGCGTTATTTTGACAGTGAGCCGACGCGGCTGGATGTGGTTTATAACGCGATCGAGGAGCTGCCGCGGAACGAACCGGCGGCGGAAACTCCCTACAATCTGCTTTATGCGGGCTCGATCGAAAAACGCAAAGGCTTGTGGGATCTGGCGCGCGCTTTGGAGATTGTGCGCCGCCAAAATCCCCAGGCGACTTTGACTGTTTTGGGGCGGGCTTTGCCGTCCGAACGCCCGTACTTTTGGAAGATCCGCCGTTTTTTGAAACAGCACGGTCTGCTGACGGCGGTGAGTTTTGCTGGCGTGGTCAATAATATCGCTCATTATTTGGACAAAGCTTCGCTGGTCGTTGTGCCGTCGCATCAGGAGCCTTTTGGCCGCGTGGTCATCGAAGCCATGTCCCGCAAAAAATTGGTGGTGGCTACAGCGGTTGGCGGCATACCGGAGATCATCGAGCAGTACCGCGATGGATTCATGGTCGAGCCGGGGCAGCCGGAGCAGCTTGCCAAAATGATCCTGTATGTGTGGGGCAGGACTGCCGAGCAAAAGGCGCAAATCAAAGAAAAAGCTTATCAGACTGTCGCGGAGCGTTTTTTGCCGGACGGTTATGTCGAGAATATTACGGCGTGTTACCGAAAATTGCAGAATGATGAATAAGCTGGCCAGACCGGAAACAATAAAAAGAGCTTTGTTCACCACTTCGGCTTTGAATTTTGCGGCGCGCTGCGCTGGTTATTTAAAAAATATTGCCATTGCCGCGCTCCTTGGTTTTAATTATCAGACGGACGCCTATTTTTTCGCGGCCGGTATTATCGGCATCTTCGCTATTTTTTCCGGCACGGTTTATTCGGTGGGTATTCCGTGGCTGACCAAAGCCGGACAAAAAAATAAGCGGACTTTTGCCAGGTCTGCGGCGCAGCTTTTAGGTTTCAATCTGCTGGTCTGCGCCGCGACAACCTTGCTCGCGGCAATTGTTTTGCCGCTTGTTTCCATATCGTTTTTACGTGAAGCTAGGCCTATTTTTTCGGCGGTTTTATGGATCTTATTCCCGCTCATCATCTTGAATTTTTTATATTCCTACTTTAGCACAGTCCTGCGTTCGCAAAGATTGTTCACTATTCAAACGGTTACTGATTTTCTGAATTCGATGTCTCAATTTGCGCTGATCACGGCCGGACTACTTATGTATAAGACGGTTTGGGTCTTGCCGTGGGCGTTGCTGATCTCTTTAACTTTAGCCGTGCTCTGGCAGCTGGTCTTTGTTTTTCGTTATCTGCGGCCGGATTTCCGGCTGGACAAACAATTTAAAAATTTACTGGGGCAATTTTTAATTTTTGCCACGCTGGGTGGCGCCGCTTCTTTGTATGCGGTGATAGATAAAGCTTTCGCTTCTTATCTGCCGGAAAAAGCGATCAGCGCGCTGGTCTACGGCGCTTTGATCAGCCAATTGCCGCAGGGTATAATCAACTTAAACAGCATGTTTTTTACCGCCATTTCCGAAAAAACCAACTGGCAGACCTTGAGTAAATTTGTCTGGATCGCTCTGGCGATCAGCGTGCCGTATGCCGCGATCCTGTTTGCGATACCGGATATTTTAGTCAAATTGATCCTGGGCTACGGGCTTTTCGGCGGGGCAGATCTGGCCTACACGGCGACGGCGGTGCGTTATTACGCGCTGGCCCTGCCGGCTTTTTACCTGAATAGTTTTTTGAATAATGTTCTGGTGGTGAGAAAAATCTTTGGCGGTTTGCTGGCGCTTTCCCTGTCCAATATTATTTTAAATGTCGTAGCCAATTACATCTTTTTGTTCCAGTTCAAAATGGGCCTGGCCGGACTGGTACTGGCGACAGCGCTCGTGGCTTATATCAGTCTGGCGGCGCAATGGCTGCTGACAATTAAGAAAGCGCGGCTGTGATATAATGAATTAAAAAAGAGGCGCTTTATGTATGCTGTAAAAGGTGTTTATGATGGAATTAATTTTAAATTAAGCGAGCCGGCTCCTGTGCAGGAGGAGTATGAAGTGGTTATTACTTTTACTGCGCCGCTGAAAAAAAAGACCTTGAAAAAACCAGTCAAAGACCAGAGGGGGATTTTAAAGTATTTCGGCACCTGGGATAAAGAAACAGTGAGGTGTGTGCTGGATATAATGAAAGAACGGAAAAATTTCTCTTTAGGCAGACCAGAACCATGATTTTTCTAGACACGAATACTGTTTCTTATCTTTTTGATGGCGATACTAAAATCAAGAGAAAGTTAACAGAAGCTATTGGCAGCGGCGCGCAGATTTGTTTGACTGCTATTAATGTTTATGAAGTATTAAAAGGTTTAAAATATAGGAAAAACAAAAGGATTGAAGCGGAGTTTGAGAATTTCTTGTGCACAACAACTGTAATTCCTTTTGATGAAGATGCGGTAGTGTTTGCCGCGGACATTTACGCGGATTTACGCAAACGAGGCATTACTATCGGCGATGCGGATATTTTAATTGCTGCTATTGTGATCAGCAATAACGGAACACTTGTTTCGCGCAATTTAAAGCATTACCAGTATATTAAAAACTTAAATTTATTGGATTGGTAAATAGGTAAATAATTGTAGTATCTGGGGGGATTTCGTGGGGAAACAATACGACTATCTGATCGTCGGTGCGGGGCTTTTTGGCGCGGTCTTTGCTTTTCGCGCCAGACAGGCCGGCAAAAAAGTTTTGGCTATCGACAAACGCCCGCGGCTTGGCGGGAATATTTACTGTGAAAATATTGCCGGTGTCAATGTTCACAAGTATGGCCCGCATATTTTTCATACCAGCAATAAAACGGTCTGGGATTTTGTGACCGCGCTGGTCGAGTTTAATAATTTTATCAATATGCCGCTGGCCAATTACCGCGGCAAACTGTACAACCTGCCTTTTAACATGAATACTTTTTACGCTCTATGGGGCGTGACTACGCCGCAGGAAGCCCGGCGGAAAATCGCAGCACAGCGTTTGGCGGCCGGTATTGCCGAACCGCAAAATTTGGAGGAACAGGCCATCGCGCTGGTCGGACAGGATCTTTACGAGATTTTGATCAAAGGCTATACCGAAAAACAATGGGGACGCCCGTGCGCGGAACTGCCGACTTTTATTATCAAACGCCTGCCGGTGCGTTTTACTTTTGACAATAATTATTTCAATGACCGCTATCAGGGCATTCCGGTCGGCGGGTACAATAAGTTGAGCGAAAGTTTATGGCAGGGTGTGGAAACGAAAACCAGCTGTGATTTTTTTACTGACCGGCCTTACTGGGAAAGTCTGGCGGACAAGATCGTCTACACCGGAGAAATAGACAGATACTACGATCATCAATTCGGCAGATTGGAATACCGCTCGCTGCGCTGGGAAACAGAGACGCTGGACTGCGCCAATTATCAGGGCAGCGCGCTCGTTAATTATACCGACGCCGCCGTGCCCTACACGCGGATAATTGAACACAAGCATTTTGAATCCGGCGCGCAGCCGCAGACCGTGATCAGTAAAGAATATCCGGTGGAATGGCAGGAAGGCGCCGAGCCTTTTTATCCGATCAACGATGCCAAAAACACCGCGCTTTACAACAAATACGCCGAACTGGCGCAAAAAGAAAAGAACGTGATTTTCGGCGGGCGTCTGGCGGAGTACAAATATTATGATATGGATAAGGTGATCGAAAGGGCGCTGGAGAGCGGTGTGGTATAATATTTTTAGAAAGCCAAGGGAGAAATTCTAATGCCGGAGCAGTTAAAGGACGAGTTAAATGCAATTGTTAAAATATTTTCGGACAGCGAGCTGGTCTCTAAAGTGTTTCTTTTTGGCTCATTGGCGCGCGGAGAAGCAACGCCGGACAGCGATATTGACTTATGCGCTTTAACCATAAAATCCGACCAGCGTCCGCTGGATATTGCCATCGAATTGCGCAAAAAATTATACAGCGTGCAGAAGCGTCCGCTGGATTTATTGGCTTTTGAACAAACGCGTTTTGAAAAAGACGCGGAGCGCGCCACTTCTTTTGCCCATTTGATCAAAAACGAAGGAGTGGTTCTGTATGAGCAATCTGGATATTAGTGAGTGGATCCGTTTTGCCCAAACTGATTATGATACAGCCAAAAAAATGTATGATTTGTTTAAACCTATTCCGCGAGAGATCGCTTGTTTCCTTTGCCAGCAGAGTATTGAGAAAATATTAAAAGCCTATATTTTAGCGCGCGGCGGAACATTGATTAAAATGCATGATCTGTACGCTTTGTTAAAGCAATGCGCTGAACATAAAGAGGAATTTGAAAAATATCGAGACACTTGCGCGGAACTTACCACCTATGCGGTGTTTATCCGTTACCCGTCGTTTGACACGCTGACCGAACTTGATTTGCGGCAAGCGCTGTCCAACGCGCAAAAGGTTTTAAGTTTTACAAAAACACAATTAGGAGAGCTGGGTTATACTTAGCACTCGAGCAGGCGCTGGAGGCGGCAAAATGTCTGATAACAAAATAAAAATTCTGGTTTGCACGCACAAGCAGGCTGAGTTTCCGCCGGACGATATTTTCCTACCCATTCATTGCGGCAAAGCCTTGTGTGGGGGGG
>JAIRWS010000010.1 GCA_031268855.1 Candidatus Margulisiibacteriota bacterium
AATGTTTTTTTAAGTCTCGGCAGCAATCTCGGTGACCGCGCGCAAAATCTGCGCGACGCGCTGGCGGAACTCGGCCAATTGCCGGAAACCAAAATCTTAAAAACCGCTTCTTTTTACGACACCGCGCCGGTCGGCCACGCGGAGCAGCCCCGTTTTCTCAACACCGCCGCGCAGCTAGAAACAACCTTGCCGCCGCGCGCGCTACTGACCGCCGCGCAGAACATCGAAAAAAAACTCGGCCGCGTGAAAACTTTTCGCTGGGGGCCGCGCGTCATCGACATAGATATTTTAGCTTACGCCGGACAAATAATTGACGAGAGCGATCTGCGTATACCGCATCTGGAATTACCCGGCCGCGGCTTTGTTCTGGAGCCGCTGTGCGAGATCGCGCCGGAATATATAGAAGCCCGTTCCGGCCAAACTTACCGGACGCTGCTGGAGCGGCTGCGGGCACAAAATTCGCGCGCTTGAATTAGTCAAAATCAGTTTAAATATTTTCGCGCCAACCGATCCAGCTGGTCATGCGCATCCACCAGGTATTTGCGGAGCAGTCTGGTTTGTCTATCGGGCAAACGCCTGTCCGGTTTAAACAAGTCATAAACATTCACGTCAAAAGCTCTGGTGAATTTAGCCAGCGTGGACGACGATACCCAGGTTTTGCCCTGCTCTATATTGCTGAGAAATGGGATTGAAATATTTATTTTTTCCGCCAGATCTATCTGCGACCAGCCCGAACGGCTGCGGTATTGTTTAATATTTTCACCCAGAACAGCGAGAATATTTTGTTCTTCCATGCTTAACCTCTTGGACTAATATTTGATTATACTTTTAGCTTGACAGGCTGGTAATTACATAATATAATAATTAAAACTTAGCTATACAGATAACAAAGGCGGGGGAGGAAATTATGACTATAGCAAGCGGCGAAAAAATGTATGCGGACGATATTTTGAATTTGCTCTTTTTTCCCAAAGGCGCGATCCTGATGTACGACGGCACGAGTTGGCAGGACAATGTCACGCTCAAGGGCTGGTATCAGTGCAGCAAAAATTCTGACGGCACGGCCAAGATCGTGAACGGGTACACGGTGCCGGATTTGCAGGATAAATTTATCATGGGGCATAGCGGCGGCGGCCGCGCGGGCGGCAATAATTCTCTGGAGCTGTCCATCAGCAATTTGCCGACGCATGGTCACAGTTTAAATGATATGTCCGTGAGCGGCCTCTCGATGATCCCGGGCGGAGCGCATCAACATTCCGGCAGCGGCACAACGAATAGCGGCAGCGGCGGACATGCGCATACTGTTTCCGGCACAGCGGAATCTAACGGCGCACATACCCATAAATACTCAGTCATTAATCCTCTTTATTCAAATGGGAATCTGTATGATAATGAGTATTTTTATCAAGCAATAGCAGGTGGCGCTATCGAAACAACTTCCGACGGCGCGCACACACATAGCATTACAGGCTCCACTTCCGAAAATGGCGGGACACATGCCCACGATGTCGCCGTATCGATTCCCGAAAGCGGCTCGCATACGCATGCCATTTCCGGCGGGGTTATTTCCGGTTCGGTAGGCAACACCGGCTCTGGCACGCCGCTCGACAATCGGCCGAGTTATTACACATTAATATACGTTGTCAAAGTAACGAACGCCGGAATATAAAACAACATGTTATGATGTAAAATCCATGCAAGTTATCGTTAATTCTCTAACTGAAACCGACATTTTAGCGCAAAAGCTCGCCGCCGCCCTGCGCGCCGGTTCTGTCCTCGCGCTCAATGGCGAGCTCGGCTCCGGCAAAACCACCTTTACGCGCGCGCTGGTCAAAGCTCTCGGCAATACCGCGCCCGTCGCCAGCCCGACATTTACAATTCTCAATATTTACGCGGGCAAAATGCCGGTTTATCATTTCGATTTTTACCGCCTGCAGGGTCTGGCTGATCTGGAGAACACCGGCGGCGCGGAGTTTATCCCGTCCAGCGACGGCGTCACGATCATCGAGTGGGCGGAAAAAATCCCCGGAATATTGCCGGAAAATTATTTAGAGATAACTATTACTATAGCAAGTGAACAGGCCAGGGTTTTCACGCTCAAGCAGCATTAAGCATCAAGAAAATAATTCGGTCGCTGACTGTAAGCCCGCTAGAGAGCGGAGTATCCTGCGAACACACGGGCGAAATGACCGCACCATCACCACCGCGCGTTTCTCCATGTTCCGCTAAAGCGAAACACCCCTCTGTCTTAAATTTGCTTTAAACAAGCAAATTTAAGACATCTCCCCTTTGTAAGGGGAGATAACTAAGGAAGACGACAAGACCGGGATTTGAGTTGGCTCCCCCTGGTTAAAGGGGAGCTGGCAAAAATCTGCGGCGCAGATTTTTGTCTGAGGGGTGTCTCGCTTTAGCGGGACATTCATCGACCGTTACTTCGCTTGCTAATTGCAAGCCCGTCAGAGAGTAAAGTCGGAACATATCCGCTACGCGCATCTCCTGATGTAGATCAGTGAATAGTACAGCGGCATATTGCTGGTATTGCTGTCAGTCGTGTTGCTGTTGTCATTATTTGCGTGGCCGGTGTGTTCATGCGTGGCGTCAATCAAAAGCCTGGGATTATCTTGCGCGCCTCTAGTCCAACCGTAATAAGTTTTTTCAACACTAAATGAAAAAATGCCAGAACGATCTTGATCTTCTTCAGCACAATCAGCTGTGCCTTTTAATTCTTTATCTTTACTTCGGTCTGTCTCTTTCGTCGCATTGGTATAAATACTATGTGTGTGTTTCGGCAACATAGCGGCGGTCAGGGCATTGCTGCCGCCGGTACTCGCCAGACTACCATTGCCTTTGATGAATTTATCTTCCAGATTAGGGGTTAGTCCCTTATTACGATTTACTAGATCACAACAATACCAGCCGGGCAATGTAATGTTGTCTTGCCAGCCCGTGCCGTCGTACATCAATATCGTGCCTTTGGGCAGTTCTGTTTGTAATCCGCTGATAGAAGTTTGCAAATTGCTTAC
>JAIRWS010000011.1 GCA_031268855.1 Candidatus Margulisiibacteriota bacterium
CTTATGTATTATTTTTAAACAAATACTGTATAAATTTTATACAGCACTTTGATTTTTGCTGTAAATACACCAAAAATAATCCTGGCATACAATTTTCTATAACTATGGTCAAATTAGCGATAATGTGAAATAATCGGCCAGATCCGAAGGAGTTGTCAAAATTGACCGAACACAAAAAAGAAGAGCAGAGACAGCAGCATAAAGAAGCGCAGCCTGTCGGGGAAAACCCGGCGGAAAAAGAGTCGGCGGCGGTCAAGGCCGAACCGCAAAGAATAAAAATAGAGGATCTAAAAGCGCAGGAAAATCAAAGCGCGGTGGACGGTAAAAAGGCCGCCGAACTAGCGGAAAAATTAAAAACGGCGGAAGATAAGTATTTGCGTTTATATGCGGAGTTCGATAATTTCCGCAAACGCGCCGAGACGGAAAAAACCGAGCACACCAAATACGCCGCGGGTAAATTTATCGAGGCTGTGCTGCCGGTGCTGGATAGTTTTGAGCGTTCGCAAAAAACGCTGAATGTGGACGCCAGGGCCGGCGAGGAAGTGAAAAAAGGTTTTGCTTTGATACATAAACAACTGGAGGATGTTTTGCGGAAGTTTGGCGTGACAAAAATGACAGCGGTCGGCCAGCTTTTTGACCCGCGCTTTCATGAGGCGGCGCTGCAAAAAGAGTCCGATCAGCCGTCGCAAACCGTGCTGGAAGAATTGCAGACCGGCTATGTAATGTATGACAAAGTATTACGGCCGGCTATGGTTGTAGTGGCAAGATAGGTCGCTGAGCGAAGCCGAAGCGACAGATAATTCTAATAAAGGACACTGCGCTCGGTGTCCAAGAAAAGGAGAAAAAAAATGGGTAACAAAGTAATCGGAATTGACTTAGGCACGACAAATTCCTGCGTGGCGGTGATGGAAGGCGGCAAGCCGGCGGTGATCACCAGCGCGGAAGGCGGACGCACCGTCCCGTCGGTGGTCGGTTTTGCCAAGGACGGCGAGCGGCTGGTCGGCCAGATCGCCAAGCGGCAGGCCGTGACCAATCCGGAGAAAACGATCTATTCGATCAAGCGTTTTATGGGACGCCTGCACAACGAGGTCGGCGAGGAAGAAAAACTGGTGCCGTATCATATTGTTGATGGCAATAACAACGCGGCCGCCGTGAAAATCGATGACAAGACTTACACGCCGCCGGAAATTTCGGCCATGATTTTGCAAAAACTGAAAAATGATGCCGAAGCACATCTCGGTGAAAAAGTCGACAAAGCGGTCATCACCGTGCCGGCTTATTTCAACGACCAGCAGCGGCAGGCGACCAAGGACGCCGGCAAGATCGCCGGTCTGGAAGTTCTGCGCATCATCAATGAGCCGACTGCGGCGGCGCTGGCTTACGGCCTCGACAAAAATAAAAAAGACAGCAAGATCGCGGTGTTCGATTTTGGCGGCGGCACTTTTGATATTTCCGTGCTGGAGATCGGCGACGGTGTTTTTGAGGTGCTCTCCACCAACGGCGACACGCATCTGGGCGGCGACAATATCGACAGTCTTTTAATGGACTGGCTGGTGGATAATTTCAAAAAAGACACCGGTATTGATCTCAAGCAGGACCGCATGGCCCTGCAGCGTCTGCGCGAAGCCGCGGAAAAAGCCAAAATGGAATTATCTTCCGCGACTACGACAGAGATCAATCTGCCGTTCATTTCCGCTGGCGCGGACGGCCCGAAACATCTCAACATCTCTTTGAGCCGCGCCAAATTTGAGCAAATGATCGCGGAGATTTTGACCAAACTTAAAAAACCCTGCGAGATCGCCGTGAAAGACGCCGGTGTGGCCATGTCCGACATCAATGAGGTTATTTTGGTCGGTGGCTCGACGCGCATACCCTGCGTGCGCCAGATGGTCAAGGATTTTTTCGGCAAAGAGCCGAATGCTTCGATCAACCCCGACGAGTGTGTGGCGGTCGGCGCGGGCATACAGGGCGGCGTGCTGGCTGGCGAGGTCAAGGATATCGTGCTGCTCGATGTGACGCCGTTGACGCTCGGTATCGAAACGCTGGGCGGCGTGGCGACGCCGTTGATCACCAAGAACACCACGATCCCGACTAAAAAATCGCAGGTCTTCTCGACGGCGGCGGACAGCCAGACCGCGGTGGATATTCATATCGTGCAGGGCGAGCGGCAGTTTGCCAAGGACAACCGCACGCTGGGCAATTTTCAGCTGCGGGATATACCGCCAGCGCCGCGCGGCGTGCCGCAGATCGAAGTCGCTTTTGACATTGACGCCAACGGCATTGTGAATGTTTCGGCCAAAGACCTCGGCACCGGCCGCGAGCAAAAAATTACGATCACCAATTCTTCCGGTCTGTCCAAAGAGGAGATCGAAAAGATGCGCAAAGAAGCCGAAGCGCACGCCGAGGAGGACAAAAAACAAAAAGAACAGATCGACACCAAAAACGAAGCGGACGCGCTGATGTATCAGGCCGAAAAAACTTTGACGGATAATAAAGATAAGATTCCGGCGGATAAAAAAACCGCTTTGGAAGCGCAGATCGCCGATCTCAAAAAAGCTCTGGACAAAAACGATCTGAACGAGATCAAGGCCAAAAAAGAAAGTCTACAAAAAGTGGTTTATGAAATCGGCACAGCTTTGTATCAGGCGGCCAATGCGCAGGGGCAGGCTGGCGGAAATGCCGACAGCGGGAAAAAAGACGACAAGGTGGTCGACGCGCAGTACGAAGAGGTAAAGGACGAGAAAAAAGAAGACCAGAAAGAAGACAAGAAAGAATAAGGAATGTCTAAAGATTTTTACGAGGCGCTGGGCGTCAGCAAAAACGCTAGCGAGGATGAGCTGAAAAAAGCTTACCGCAAGCTGGCGCGCCAGTACCACCCCGACGTCAATAAAGAAGCCGGCGCCGAAGATAAATTCAAGGAAATTCAAAGAGCTTATGAGACGCTCTCCGACCCGCAGAAACGCCGCCAGTACGATCAGTTCGGCGAGGCGGCGACCAATGGCACGGGCGGTTTTGGCCAGGGCTTTGGCGGCTTCAGCGAGGGTTTCGGTGATTTCGCGCAGGGTTTCGGCGTCGATATGGAAAGTATTTTTGAGAATTTTTTTGGCCGTGGCGGAGGCCGGCGGCGGGACCGCAGCGGCGCGCAGGATGGCGACAATCTGCGCTTTGATCTGCGCGTGCCTTTTGAAGTGGCTGTGCACGGCCGCGAATATACGCTGGATATTCCTCAATTGGTGGTTTGCGCGGAATGTGGCGGCTCGGGAGCGAAAGCCGGCACCAAGCCGGTGACCTGCGCGAAATGCGGCGGACAGGGGCGGGTGCGCGTCGTGCAAAATACCATACTCGGTTCATTTGAGCAGGTGATCACCTGTCCAGACTGCCATGGCGAAGGCAAGCTGATCTCCGAGCCCTGCCCGCACTGCCGCGGAGCTGGCCGCGAGCGCAAGATCAACAAAGTCAAAGTCAAAGTCCCCGCCGGAGTGGAGACCGGCATCCGCCTGCGGGTTTCCGGCGCGGGCAGCGCGGGACTGCGCGGCGGCAAGTCTGGTGATCTTTTCATATATATAGAAGTCGAGGACAGCGCTGTTTTTGAACGCGACGGACAGGATCTGTACAGCACGGAAACGATCTCTTACGCGCAGGCTGCTCTGGGCGCGGCGATCAATGTGCGGTCGGCCACCGGCCAGATCAAAGTGGATATTCCGGCGGGCACGCAGCCCGGCGCGACATTGCGTCTGCGCGGCAAGGGATTGCCGGCGGTGCACAATCCCTTGTCACGCGGCGATCATTTCCTCAAGATCAATATCGCCGTGCCCAAAAATCTTTCCGGCAAGCAAAAAGACCTGCTTTTGAATTTTGCGAAATCCATAAATGACGCTATAATTAAATAGAAAAGCCGGACGAAAGGAGTTTTTATGTATTATTTTGGTAGCGATCCGTTTTTTTTCTTAATAATCGTGACGCTGGGGCTGTCCCTGCTGGCGCAGTGGAAAGTCCAGTCCACCTATGCGCGTTATGCCAAGGTCGCCGCCGGGCGGGGCCTGACCGCTGAAGAAGTGGCCGGGCAGATCCTGAGCCATTACGGGGTGAATATCCCGATACAGGCGGTAGCCGGCAATTTGACCGACCATTACGACCCGAAAAAACGGACGCTCAATCTCTCCAGCGGGGTTTACGGCGCGCGGTCGATCGCCGCTTACGGCATTGCCGCCCATGAAGCCGGCCATGCTATTCAGCATGCCAAAACTTACTCGCCGCTCATGTTCCGCAACTGGTTTTATCCGGCGGCGGCTCTCGGCTCCAATCTCGGGCCGTGGCTTTTTATCATCGGGCTTTTTGTCGGCGTGGCGCAACTGGTCGATCTCGGTATAGTCTTTTTTGCCGCGGCGGTAATTTTCTCAATAGTCACTTTGCCAGTGGAATTCGACGCCAGCCGCCGCGCGATCGCCGCTCTGCGCAGTGAGGCTTACCTCTCGGCGACGGAATTGCGCGGCGCGAAAAACGTGCTTGACGCCGCGGCGCTGACTTATGTGGCCGCGACGCTGATGGCCGTTTTGCAGTTTGCCAGACTGCTCTTTATGCGGAACAACCGCCGGAACTAAAGGCGGGAATAGCCGTAAATTTCGATGCCGTGACACGTATTGTCATATCATTTTGCCAGAAGATCCAGCCAGTATTATCTTTAGACGCTCAAGCCGTGGGGAAATTAATAAAATTCAAGAGGCCGCGACACAAGTTGTCATAGTTGTGTTATAATAAAGGCGTCTATGAAGCAGGCTAAAAATTTAGATCAGGCCACGCTGCTGCGCGTGTACCAGATAGATCACGCCATACGCGGCGGCGAATATCCCAACTGCACCACGCTGGCCAAACAGTTTGACCCGCCGCTTTCGGCGCGCACGATAGCCCGTGACATCGAAACTATGAAAAAACAATTTCAAGCGGAGATTTTTTACGATCCTAAACACAACGGCTATTATTATGCGGTGGGACGCGCGCCGCTTTTGCGGGAATTAACTTTTGCTGACGGAGAACTGCTGGCGCTTTTGCTCATCAGACGGCTTTTGACCCGCGCCGATCAGCCGACTAAAAATATTTTTCTGCGCGTTTTAAATAAGCTCAAAATGCTGGCGCCGGATAAGACGATCTTGAGCGCGGAAAACATCGGCGATTTATTGTCCGTAGAGTTTAAAATTCCCGAAATTGAAAATCTCAGTGTTTATCATACTTTGCTGGAAGCCTTGCAGCGCAAGGTTTCCGTGCGGGTGAAATATTTTGATCCGCAGGCCGGCGCGCTCGAACATTACGAATTCGATCCCTATCATCTGCGTTACAGCAAGTCGGATTGGTACGCCGTCGGTTTTTGCCACGAGACGCAAAAGCTCCGCGTCCTGGCCGCGGCGAACATCAAGCAGCTCAAGATTTCCGGCGTAAAATTCCGCACTCCAGAAGATTTCAACGCCGCCGAATTGTTCAGCCGCGCCTGGTTTCCCGGGCGCAAAGGAGCGTGCGTGGTCAAGCTGCGTTTTGTTCCGCGCGTCGCCAGATGGCTGGGTGAAAAAGTCTGGCACCCCGCGCAAAAAACCACTATCCTGCCCAGCGGCGCGCTCGTGCTGGAGCTGCCTGTCGAGGAAAACAGCGGCATCATCGATTGGATCTTAAGTTTCGGCGGCAAAGTCGAAGTTCTGGAGCCGCGGGAACTGCGCGAAGCAGTTCAGCAGGAAGCGCTGGCCATACTCAAGAATACGCACTGAATTTACGGTTTACTATGACAATACATGTCGTAATATGCAAAAACGTATTTGCCCGGTCGTTTTGTTTTGCGCGGACACGCAAGAAAATTAGAATTACCGCCTTTTGATATGACAGTTCGTGTCATAGCATTTCAAATCTGACCGAATGATTTTAGGATTGATATGACATGCCGTGTCGCACATTGAGGTTTAAGGAGCGGGGCTGACTTTTTGGCCTATTTTTAGATGCTGCAATTCCGGCTTGGCCGTGAGATTGACCCGCGAGGCATGGGAATATTGGGGCGTCAGGGGCAGGATTTGAGCGCGGTCAAAAACAGCTTGTGTCCGCGCGGCAAGCTCACAAACCGCCAGCGCGTTGGCCGGACGATTTTCGATGATAAAGTTTTCCGGCTCGCGGAGAATATTTTGCTTCACGACATGATCGGGCTCGAGGCGGCGC
Organism: Candidatus Margulisiibacteriota bacterium; assembly: GCA_031268855.1. Classification (NCBI taxonomy): domain Bacteria; kingdom Bacillati; phylum Candidatus Margulisiibacteriota; species Candidatus Margulisiibacteriota bacterium. Next base: position 6,193 of record JAIRWS010000011.1, read on the forward strand.
AGATCCTGGTCGAACAACGCGGTGGTCACTTCACCACGGCAGGCGTTCAAGATGACCCGTATCTTTTTGCCGCCGGCTTCCGCGCGGTACTGCGCGGCCAGAGCTGCCAGAGTTGAGACCGTCACGAGCGGGATGCGCAATTCCAGCGCCAGAGTTTTAGCCGTGACCAGCGAGAGCCGCAAACCGGTGAACGCGCCCGGGCCGATGGCGATGCCCAGACGGGAGATTTTTTTTAAATTTATTTTGGCCGCGCGAAAAAGTTCATCAAGGTAGTCTGGAAGATACTCGGCTTTGATGGTTGCCCCGCGGTATTTTTTTTCGACGGACACTGAGCGGAGTCGAAGTGTCCGGCCTGAAACGACCGCCAGACATAGATCTTCCGTGGCGAAATTAAAGCCTAAAGTTAACATTCCGGATATATTAGCAAACGCCGATTTTTTTGCAACGATTTTTGGCAGGTGACGATAAATAAGAAAGAGGAGCGCTATGCGTTTATTGCGAAAAGTCATAAATTTTGCCGATACCGAAGTCGCGGCTTACAATGGAATCAAGGAAGACAGTCTCGCGCCAGTTGATAAATTTGTGAACAAAACTGGCCGTAAAGTTTTTGACCTGTCGCTGGTCTATCCGCTGCGGGACAACAATTTGGCGCGGCTGCTGCTGCCTTTGCAGGAGGAGATCAGCGGTATTCTGGGCGATGGCGCGAGAATGCAGGGACATTTTTATCCGGCGGCGGAAGAGCTGCATATGACCTTGTTCCATCTTGCGTTAAGAAGCCCTTTGCTCTCTGAGGCGCATAAACAAGGGCACAGAGAAGCGGCCCTGGAACTGTTCTTAAACGAAAAGAGAAAAGAATTTTTCGTTAGTCCCAAGATCCATTTCTCTGGCGGCAGCGCGGCTCAAGACGCGGTGATAATTCACGGCTACAATTTTGCCGAACTGAACGAATCACGCCTCAGGATCGCGCGTTATGGGTTGCGCCGGGTGTTTGAACACGGACAGGGCTACGAGATACGCCCGCGGCTTTTTGACCGCAAACGCGCCCATGAGCTTGCCCGGCAGATCTTCTATGACGATAAGGTTTATCCGAATCTAGCGCATTTGACCCTGCTCAGATTTGGCCGCCCGCTCACCGCGAACGAACGTCTGGAGATCAACGCGCTGCTGGACAGCATTGATTTTGGTGAAACTGTTTTTTCGGAATTAGGTTTGTATGAGTTCTCCAGTTTTGGTGTATTTTCCAGCGGCCAGCAGCGCGCCCGGCTGATATTTACAGGGCCGGAGAACTAATGTCTTTCAGGCGAAAAGGGGAACTTTCCCTGACAAAAAATCTTCCAGAGAAAAGTTCGCGCTGCCAATAATAAAACTCAAAGCCTGCGGATATTTTTTTTGGAATTCGAGACTGCCGCCGCTTTTTTTGATCCGGCCGCTTTTTATTTCGAGGGCGGTGATTTTAGCGCCTTTTTGCAGTACAAAATCAACCTCGTGGTCACGCTCACGCCACCAGAAAACCTGGAAATCTTCTTCCCGGCCGCGCGCCAGCAGATAAGCCCCCGCGGCGCTTTCGACCAGATGACCTCTGGCTTCGGGGTTTTCCAAAAAACGCCGCCGGCTCGCGCCGTCCGCATAAGTAAGTAGGGACGTGTCGAACACCATAAAGCGAGGCGAACTCTGTCTAACCCTGAGCTTATTCAAGGAAAATTTGGGCAGACCGCAGAGCATATTGGCTTTTTCCAGCAGTTCCAGATAATGGGCGAGCGTCACCGTATTGCCCGCGTCCTGTAATTGCCCCAGTATCTTGGTGTAGGACAGCTCCTGCGCGGAATAACCGGCGCCCAGCTTAAAAAGAGAACGTAGCAGCGCGGGTTTGCGCACTTCTTCCATTAAAAAAATATCCTGAGAGATCGTCGGCTCGACGATAGACGCCCCGATGTACCGCGCCCAGCGTTCCTCGTTGTTTTTCAGCGCAGCCGCGCCCGGATAACCGCCGAAAAAAAGAAAATCTTGCAGGGTATAACCAAAAGCTTTCCGACATTCCGCATAATTCCAGTGCGGACAGTAAAGCGCTTCAAAACGTCCCAGCAGGGATTCGCTTAAACCTTTCTGGATTAGCAGGCTGGAAGAGCCGGTCAAAACTACTTTGAGAGGAATGTTCTGGCGGGTGTCTTCATCCCAGAGTTGTTTGACTGTGGCTGACCATTGCGGAATTTTTTGGATCTCATCAATAACCAGCAGCGCGGGTTTGCGTTGTTGCTTTTGCAGCAGCCGCGCCTGCGCCCAGGCGTTGCTCAGCCACTCGCGCGAGGCCAGCACGGGATCGTCCGCGCTGACAAAATGCCGGGGGATTTTTAAACCGCGGAGCGCCTGGGTGACGGCGGTGGTTTTACCCGTCTGGCGGGGGCCGACAACTATTTGCATAAAGCGCCGTTTTTCCCGCAAGCGGTTTTTTAATTGCTGGACCAGCGCCCGCTTGAACATAAAAGCTCCTTGTGCTGAATACTCAGCATATTTATTTATTTACTCATTATAATGAGTAAATTGTAAATGTCAAGGAAGCGCGGTACGCGGGCGTTATTTTTTAACCAGCGTGAGCAGATATTTTTTCTGCAATTTACCGAGCAGACGGCAGGCGTCCTCGTTGTATTTGCGCAATAATTGCGCGGAGCTGTGAGACAGACTGGTTTCCGGTTTGAGCAATTCGTACACTTCGATGCCGAAAGCCGCGGCCAGCTTGGACAGCGTGGCCGGCGAAGCCCAGGTCTTGCCAGTTTCTAAACTGCTGAGAAAAGTCACCGAGATATTTATTTTGTCCGCCAAATCTATTTGTGACCAGCCGGAACGATTACGATAATGTCTGATGTTTTCCGCTAAAATATTTACAATATCTTTATCTGCCATCACATCAAATACTCCTATCCTATATTAGTTTAAGATTGAATTATGCTTTTGCATTGACAAGCAGGCAAACAAGTAATATAATTAGTTATATATAAAGTATTATGGGATATTAAGAAGGGGGTATTTTTATGACAAACGCAGGCAATTACAGTGACACTTATACCGGGATTACGAAAGGCGCTCCGCTTTCAGCGGCAACCATGACCGCGGCGCTGAATACCAAGGAAAAAGTGGCCAACAAGCAGGTCTCTTCGACGGACGACACGGCGGATACTCTGACCGCCAATTCCAGCGACAGTTATTACCCGTCAGCCAAACTGGCCGGGAAAAACCTCGACGCGCTGAGGAACGACAAGCAGGATAAGCTTGCCGC
>JAIRWS010000012.1 GCA_031268855.1 Candidatus Margulisiibacteriota bacterium
GAAAATAAAATATCCCGTGCCATTAGCACACTGGATGTCAAAACACAAAAGGCCGTGCTGGCCATGCTCAAAACTCTGGCCAAAAATCTCAAGTAGCTGGAAATAGGTTTGGCTTTTACTTAACTTTTGTGTTGTAAGCTTGTCACTTCGCGGCTACGCCTTTTCTGCCAAAAAGCCTGCGGTCAACGATGCTGCTGAACAGACCGCTGCGCATTGCTGTCACGATTTTGTCTTGATCGACTTTATTCAGGCCGTCCAGCCAGGGCTTGATTAAATAACGACCGGCAATATATTTTTCAATAAAAATACTGGATTGGATTATTAGGTTTTACATATCTAAATATGGTTTTAGTTTGGTTTCCCAGTCTATATCATAACTAGGGCGATTTCTCAGAAATTCATTTATAAAAGTATCTTTGTCTGTTTTTAATGCTTGGTCTTTAGTAAAGGTATTCTCTTTAATATATTTCATGATTTCTACAATAATATTGTCTGGAGGCACTAACAACCCAGCCCTTGAAGATGACAATTCTCTGACAATCTCAAAAACCAAACGGGTATGATTTTGTAAATCAGTTAATAGAGCATCTTTTAACATATAACCTTCCATTTTTATTTTACGCTTCGTAACCAAGTTATGAAGTTGTTTGATTGCCCATTTTCTGTCAAACTTACCACTCTCATACCACCATTGGAAATTTTCAAACATCGCTTCATTATCATGTTTCATATCTTTAAATTTATCTAATACCAAATCCCACAAATTTATAAATCTAGTTATTATATCTGCGGGTAAGTTTTCTTTTTCGGATGCAAGTGAAACACCAATAAATCGTATCAATTCGTTTCGTTCATCTGGCGCGTCAAAAACGAATTTTAGTAAATCTGAATCTAATTTAATAAGTCCCCGGCCATAAGCAAGCGCAATGTGTTGGCTTGCTCTGTTCTCTGTTGATATATTATCAGCAGAGAATTTATTTTCTAAAACATATTTGTAGACGGACTCTAACAACCCAAATATGTTATTAAAAAACTGCGCGTATTTTAGGTATGACAACCAGGCCGCATCAAATTTATCTTTAGCGCTTTTTACAAAAATCTTGTCTAAATTAGCGGTAGACCATTTTTCAAAATGTGAATTTAACCAGGGATAAAAGCGACCAAACACAGCCCAGGTTTCTGGATATGTGCCAGTTTCTAATAACTTATCAAGCACAGGGAGTACATGTTCGGTGGTTTTCTTATTATTTGATAACCAAAAAGCATAATATATAAGTCCTTCTAGTGCCGTTCCGTGCATAGAATTTATGGCGCTAGTATAAAACTCTCGGTCAGCACGCATAGTGTCTGACTGAACTTCTTTTTTTTCTAGGTGCTCATCCTGTTCCAGTACTAATTTTTTTAATATATTAAATGAATCCGTCAGAAACCCATCCTCAATTATCAGGTCTTTGTAAGACTGCGAATACAAATTAGATATAAGACGAGCAGCTTCGTGTTTAGCCCAATGCCAATTCGGATCTGCCTCCAACCAGGCTTTCCTATCTGGAAAGTTTTTATTTTGTTGGATGACTAATTTGCATAAATCTTGAATTTTACGCCAATCATCCATAGTTTTGTCTTTTACATTATCTAAAGCAAAAAGTACCTTACGAATATATGTCGGTTCGGTTACAGCTTTAAACAATTCCAGTTGTTGCAGATACTTGTTTGGTTGAGTTTCAACAGCTTTTCCCAAAGTATCAGCTAAACCATTTATTGTGGGTGCATCAAAACCAGTTCGTTCTGGTTTCCAGTTTTTCAAGTATTCAACAAGTTTGGGGATGGGCATTTCTGCTATATCCGAGTCTTCTTTGGGGGAGACGCTTCCGTGTAGGGATGTCATATAAGAACTAAAATCAGGATGCTCTCCGTTATTATATGGTTTATATTCTCCATTTTCATCGAATAAAAAGTCTTTATATTTGTCGGTAAATGCTTGAGGCAAATATTTTATTATAGGGTCAATTCTATGGTGAATCCAATGATTGATTTTCCTTGGCTTTGGCCAATATTCGCTATCCTGCTGATAATATTCCTCTTGGGGGCCAGATTCAATGTAGTTCAAGATTTTATTTTGTGCGTCTTGAGACAATTCGCCAAATTTATCTTGCGCCAGATGATAATACTCATGCAAATATCCATGGTCAGAAAATAAATCATAATCCGTGAGATATTTTATTAATAATTGTGGTTCATAATTTTTTTCAACGCGTAATAAATACAGAATAATACGCTTAAATATGGGAAGGTTCTTATCTGCTAATAACTGAAACATTTGATTTATATAGTCTGGTTGATTAGTATTTAATATAGCTAAGCCAGTATCACGGATTGCAGAAACCAACTTATAAGTTACATCGTGTTTTTTATATTCATCTTGAGAATGAATCTCAATCGCTGCGCGACGGATATATCCGGACTGCTCGTAGCTGTTTATTTGTTCTTCTGTAAGCCCAACAAAAATGTTCAGATAAATAGTTACAAGTAAATTAAGTAATGCCAGTGGCTCATGACAAAATAAATCCTGCGCTTTTTTTAATATATTGTCGTACAGCCAGGCGCTGCCCAGTTTAATATCCCTGGCATCAAGAGAATCCCAAGATGTTCCATCGGAAAATGTTTGATGTATAATATGCGTTTTTATGTTGAGTATTTGCTCTATTATTTTTAGAAGTAAATTTCTATTCAAGAGTATTAATCTGTCAAAGACAGCCTCAAAGTCTTTAGGATCGATAAAACCAATCTTTGCTGTGACTGTGAGGTAATTTGCAAATGCCTGCCAGATGACTATAAATTGTTGATCTGGCATTTCAAGCGATAGGCTCTGAATACACCCATAAATAAGCTGCTGGTTTTGTTCTTTGGCAGTTTCCTTATTCATCTCGTCAATCACCGGCTGTATAGTAGCCATGACTGCTCTGGGCAATGCTGTGGCGATCTTCTTTAAATATGGCAAGGCAGCCCAGTATAAATATTCTTGCCCATTCCCAATTTTTTATTTCTTCATCTGATGATTTCCCTTTTTTAATAAAATCAACACTTTTCAAAGCGTCTATGATTTGGTTCTTATAGTCTGTTTCTGTCCGCCTGATAATTGCATTTATGAGTTCCCTGAAACAATGTGCTACGACTGATTGTTTTGCGGGAAATCCAGCTGTTTGCCAAATGTAAATTCCTGCTAGGTATATGTTTTCTGTACCATTATTAAATGTTTTAAGAATTTCAATGATTTTCTGTTGTTTTTCTGTTAAAGATTGTTCAACCAAACTTTCAGGTATCGTATTGGGTATAGCCTCGCTAGTAAAACCAATATAATTTTCTTCTCCCATATCGCTAGATACTCCTAACTTTGCTTATTCGCTCGTAGACGAGCCGACAAATTCGCAAACATAATAATGATTGTCTTTAATGACTGCCTGACATATATTCACTCCACTTTATTACCTTAACATTGCCCGTAGTGAATGAATCTCCAGTGTATATGACATTTTTATCTAGTAGCTTATACCTGCTGGATTTAATGATTTGCTCAAAATAAGTTAGCCCTTTCTCAAACACTTTGTTGTAGGTATAAGCAGATTTTATTTCACATACGCTAAGCGCATTGCCGGATTCAATTATTAAATCTACCTCATTACCAACGGTGTCTCTGAAAAAATATAAGTTATTGCGCTTACCAGAATTGAAAAAATGTTTCAGGGTATTGGCAATAATTAAATTTTCAAAAAGGTGTCCGGTCATATTATTAGTTTGCAGTTCTGTGCTTTTTTGGATGCCTAACAATCTACACACCAAACCAGTGTCAGTAAAATAAATTTTAGCAGATTTAATATACCTTTTGCCAAAATTTTCATAGAAAGGCTGGAGTTTATAAATAACATAGGTTGTTTCTAAAACAGATAACCAGCCCTCAATGGTTTTATGGTCCACGCCTATTTCATTAGCTAGGGAATTATAATTTATGATTGAGCCAACCCTGCCAGCTAATAAAAACAATAATTTTCTGAATAGAGACAAGTTTCTGATATTTACTATTTGTTTGGCATCTCTTTCTACATAAGTATTGATGTATTGATTATAAAACTCAAGCGGGTCTAGTTTTTTAGAAATCAAACCAGGATAACCTCCGTAAAAAATACAATCATAATAGTTTTTAGCTTTGCTTTCAGCGATTGTTAGGGGTAGTAAGGTTGCATAGGCGGCTCTGCCGGCAAGAGATTGGCTTATCTTTTCTGATAGAAGTAGATTTTCACTTCCAGAGATCACAAAATTACCCATTTTGCCAATCTCATCGGAATATACTTGCAGATAAGACATTAATTTAGAGTATTTCTGCACTTCGTCTATGATGACTTTTTCTTTATTGTTGCGCATAAAGCCACCGGGGTCAGATTCAATCTGAACAAGGGTATCTGGATTTTCCAGGTTAAAGTATTTATAGTTCTTGAAACATTCCTTTATAAGGGTGGTTTTACCGCTTTGCCTGGGGCCGACTATAGCAATGACGGGAAATTGAGTTTTTAGTTTTTTAATATAACCAGACATCTCTCTGTTAATCATATGATAAGCATATCATATCTCTATCATTTTGGGAATTCAATTCCCAAAATACAGAATATTTGTAGTTTGGTTTTTAATCCAGAATTTTCAAGTGTTTTCTTAATGTTGTTCGTAAAATTCGTCTGCTGGCTTGCGCTGAACATACTTTTTAGGTTGGCAGTCCTTGTAGCTGCTACGTGTATCGTGTTCTAACGTTTTTTACTTGACTTGTCATTTTATCCGTAATGGCACAATTGACTTGTATATTATAAACTTGTCTCTGCGCCTGCTCCGCAGGCTTGAGGCCAAAATTTTCGCTATGCGAAAATTTTGGTAGCGGGGGGCAGAATCGAACCGCCGACCTATGGGTTATGAATCCATCGCTCTCACCAGCTGAGCTACCCCGCCAAATGTTAGAAAATTATAGCATATCTAACGCTCTCACCAGCTGACCCGAACTTAACAAGGGCTGAAAGCCCGACGTTAAGAGAGGGCAACAAGGCCACATAGTGGCCGCCGTTAGCTACCCCGCCAGATGTTGAAAAATTATAGCATATCTAGTACTCTCACCAGCTGACCCGAACTTAACGAGGGCTGAAAGCCCGACGTTAAGTGAGGGAAAGCCGCTGGCTCGGTCAGCCAGCGGCACTTCCTCGGTGGCTTGAGGCCACCGTCGGTCGCAAGGCCACGCAGCAGTGGCCGCCGTTAGCTACCCTGCCGTCAGAGAAAACCAAAAATCGAATTTCTGTTTGTTGTTGCCGGCGCGGCCGGCACTTCGTTGACCGGAGCCGCTTGCTGAGTGGCTGGAGCCGGGGTAGGAGCGGCGGCCGACGCAGGCTCTCTGACTGGCGGCCTGGGCGCGGGCGGCGGAGTGTCTTTCTTTTCTTGATTGCCCGGCGTGAAGAAAGTTTTTTCTAGCATAGTGGACTGCTCGTCGAGCACGCCAGCATCTTTGCCATTGACATACAGACGCAGATTGCGCGGGATCGTGGCGCGGATTTTGATGTACTGGTCGCCTTCCCAGGTCTTGCTGTCACCGCGCTCCAGATTGCCCTGAAAAATTGTGCGGCCGTCGATGATGACGGAAATATAAGTCCGGTTCAGTGCTGTGGCGTCAATGTAAACCTTGTTCGGGTTGAAATTTTGCTGCTTGGACTCCGGCGTGTCTTTAGAATTCAGCCGCGGAACATCGGTTTGCTGGCGCAGATTGGTATTGGTAATGCCGTTCAGCGAAGAATTAATGCTGTAAATAAAAATTCCGCCGGCACAGACGAACAACACCACGCCCAAAGCCAGCCGCCAGAGCCATTTGTTGTTTCTCTTATTGCGCGTGGAGTGAAAATTGTTAAATCCGGGCGCGTTCATTGACCTCATACCGTTGGGAAAAAGCGTGCGCTTGTCGACGGTCAGGCCGACTTGCACTTTCGCTACGGCGCGTTTATGACCGGCCTCGCCGGGAAAAAGCGCGTTAAATTCCGCGGCGATTTCCTCGACGGACAGTCCCAGAAAAACAGCGTACACTTTGGCGAAGCCTTTGGCCGTGACCGGATTCGGCAGCTTTTGGAATTCATCCTGCTCCAAATATTCCAGAAAAGTTTTTTTAATTTTAATTTGTTCGGCTGCCTCAGACAGACCTAACTGTTTGGCCTCGCGCGCCTGTTTCAGACGCTGGCCGAGAGTGAGGTTTTCCGGCGCTGGATCACCCGGCGCTCCTAAAATATTGTCTGTCATAATGTTGTAATTCTACACTATTTTAGCAAATATTCAATTTTGCGGAGATTTTGCGGCTGATACCGGATCGTCAGCGGTTGAGATTATTGCGGCGGTTTGCGCCGCCGCGAACTGCTGGAGCTTTTCCGCGGTTGTTTCCTGATCGGTCGCCATTTTGAATTTTGGTTCGGGCGGCAGATCCTGCAGGTTTTTAAGCCCAAAATGCCGCAAAAATTTTTCGGTTGTGCCATAAAGGGTCGGCCGGCCAAGGCCTTCGGAGCGGCCTTGTTCCTCGACAAGCTCTTTGTCCTGCAGCGACTTGACTATCCAGTCGGAATTAAGACCGCGGATCGCCTCGAGCTCGCTTTTGGAGACCGGCTGGCGGTAGGCGATGATCGTCAGTGTTTCCATGGCCGCCGCGGACAGCGAAAATTCCTGCGGCGTGTTGATGTATAGTTCCAGCGGCTTGGAGTATTCCGGCTTGGTCGCAAATTGATAACCGTCGGAGATATTGACGATTTGCAAGCCGTGTGCCGGATCGGCGTATTGGGCGGTCAGCTCCGCGATGAGCTGCAGTGTGGTTTCTTCCGGCGTTTCCAGATAACGCGCCAATTGTTCCAGCAGCAGCGGCTGCCGCGCCATGAACAGCAAAATTTCCAGCTGCGGCAGTAAATTATTGAGCGCTGTTTCCGTCATTTTCTTTTAATTCTCCCGTTGTTCCTGCCGTCAAATCCACGACCGTGTTGTACTCTGCTTCGTCAAATTCCACCGGCTGGGCGCCGATATTTTTGCGCGCCGAAATTTCAATGTCGTCAAATATAGCATTTTGGGCGACAAGAATAAACTGCTGCCGCACCAGTTCCAGCATAGCGATAAAAGTAGCGATGATTTCGCTGCGGTCGTTCAGATTTTGGAAAAATTCAGAGAGCAGCGCCGCGGCCGGCGAATCTTTCAGGCGTTCAATGATCTGCTGCATTTTCTCGCGCACCGGAAAGATCCTGGGTAGCGGTATCGTAATATCGGCGCCGCTGGCGATAAAATTCTGCCAGACGCGGTTAAAAGCCTTGACCAGCAGCTCGACCTGCGCGTTGCGGAAAACGATATTTTTTTCCGCGGGCAGCGCGTTCAAATAATCATTGTTAATAGCGTCTCTGGTGTGCACATGCGCGTAAGCGTCTCCGCGCTGCAACAGATTTTTGGTCAGCTTCTTGAAAGCCTTGTATTGAATAAGCCGCTCCAGGAACAAACGTTTTTCCGCGGCAAAATTCGGATCCGCCTCGGGGCCGGGATCTTCCGGCAGCAATTTTTTGGATTTTAAATGGATCAAAAACGCGGCGACTTCCAGAAAATGACTGCTGATCTCCAGATTTAATTCCTGCATTTTGTGCAAATGTTCTAAATACGCCGCGGTGATCTTGCTGAGCGACACGTCAAAAATCTCAACCTTGTCTTCGTCGATCAATTTCAGCAGCAGATCAAAAGGCCCCGCAAAAACTTCCAGCTGCACCTGAAAATCGTCGTTGGGCTGGAATTCCAATTCTGTTTCGGCTGCGCTCATATGCTCTCCGCTTTCAGGTCCCGCGACATCAAAGCCGCGATCGCGGCCTGGATCGGCTTGTCTTGATACAGGATAGCATACATTTGTTCGGTCAGCGGCATCGGTGTGCCGGTTTTTTGCGCCAGCGCGTAAGCCAGTTTTGTGGTCGGCACGCCTTCCGCCACCGCTTTGAGATTTTGCAAAATCTCCGCGAGTTTTTTGCCTTGCGCGAGCTGTTCGCCGACAGTGTGATTGCGGCTTAGGGCGCTGGAGCAGGTGGTGATAAGATCGCCCATGCCGGCCAGGCCAAAAATTGTTTCAGATCGACCGCCCAGTGTGATAGTCAATTTGGCTATTTCGACCATGCCGCGGACAAGCAGCGCGGCTTTGGTGTTGTTGCCGAGCTGCAGGCCGTCGACAATTCCCGCGGCGATGGCGATAATATTTTTGAGCGTGCCGCCGTACTCAGTGCCGATGACATCGTTATTGGTGTACACACGAAAATAGCTGTTATTAAAAAGCTTTTGTATGGTTTGAGCCGTCGCGCTGTTTTCGGAGGCGATGACGGTGGTAGCTGGTTTTTGCTCGGCGATCTCGCGCGAGATATTTGGCCCGGACAGCACGGCGGTCTTGGTGAAATATTCCGCCAGCACTTCGGACATGCGTTTGCCAGTGGTTTCGTCGAGGCCTTTGGTCGCGGAGAGGATCAGGCGGTTCGGCGGCGCGAGGTCTTTGAGCTGTTGGACAGTCTGCCGGTAATACTGAGAGGCGGTAACAATGACGATCAGTTCCGCGCCCGCTAAAGTTTCGGCCAATACGGCGCTGCCCTGGATTTTGTCGGGTAAAATTATACCGGGCAATAATTCTTTGTTTTCGCGCGCGTTGATCTGCGCGGCGATGACCGCGTTGTGGCACCAGATCGTCACGGCGTGGCCGTTTTCCGCCAAAATTTTAGCGAGCGTCGTGCCCCAAGCCCCGCAGCCCAAGATCGCGGCTTTAACCATTTTGTTTCCCTGTGATCCGGGTTTCTGTGCCCGCGACGAGTCGTCGAATATTGGGAATGTGCTTGAGCCAGACAAAAATTACCGCGGCCAGCGTGAGCAGCTGATACGCCGGATACGGCGAAAAAATCAGGAACAAAATTAACGCCAGCGCGCCAGCGGCTAGACTGGCGACAGATTGATAGCCGGTGAGCTGCCGGACGAGCAGGGTAAACGCGGCGATGGCCAAAAAAATGCGCCAGTCTAATGCTAACGCGATGCCAAGGCCAGCCGCCGCGGACTTGCCGCCGCGAAAACCGATAAACACCGACGCCGAATGACCAACCAGAGCCAAAAAGCCGCAAATTACCACCAGCCAGGCATTGTTGGGATCGGTGGCGGGCGGAAAAAGCCGCAGTCCCAGATAGACGGCCAAAGCGCCTTTGGCGGCGTCAAGCGCGAGAACCGCCAGTCCCCACCCCTGACCGCAGGCGCGGATAACATTGGTCGCGCCAGTCGAGCCGGAGCCGATCTTAAAAATATCCACGCCGCAGAGCTTAGCCGCGATCACGCCAAAAGGCACGGCGCCGAGCAGATAAGCGGCGCCAAAAACCAGCAGCGCGTTTGACATGACCGAAATATTCAACATGGGCTAAATTCTAACAGGACTGATTCTATAAAGACAACATCGGTTCGACTACGCTCACCGACCGAACTGCTTTACCGACCGTTATAAATTTTTAAAACTTTCAGAAAAAATGTCTGCGCGGGTTTTTCCAGCTTATTGGTTTCTTTGATTATTTTGTTTAAGAGAGTGTTTTTCTGGAGCAGGCTGTCCCGGCGGCTGTTTGTCCGCACTTTCACATCTTTAAAAAAATATTCCGGCGGTACGTTGAGGCTCCTGGCTATTTTGAGCAGCGTGTCCAGACGCGGAGTGTTTTTGCCTTTCATCACATAGTAAAAATTGGAGTATTCCAGACCGGCGTTGAGCGCGGCTTCCTCGATTGATAAATTCAGCGTCTGTAGCAAATTTACTATTTTGGCGGAAATTGACCGGCGCAAAGCGCAGTCCAGCGTCTCGTTTTTTTTGTCCATGACCAATATCCTCCAGCTATCTGCTTTGGTCAATTGTAGTTTTTTTAAAGGCCGCTCATTATATTGTTTTATCAAAATAAAAATAGTTTGACATACACAAAAAAGGGCGTTATAATTATTAAAACCAAAAACAAAGGGGGATTTTTTATGACTATAGCTAAAGGCCAGCCGATGGTGGCGGACGATTTACTGCATCTGCTGTTCTTTCCCAAAGGCACAATTTTAATGTTCAGCGGCAGCGAATATACTGAGCTGACCAATGCCGCGGCTACCGCTTACAAGGATGTCTGGAAATTGTGTGATGGCCAGAACGGTACGCCGGATTTGATAGATAAATTTATCCGGGCCGGCGCTAGCAGCGGCGGTGTTGGCGGCAGCGACAGCGTGACTCTGACCGCGGTCAATATCCCCGCGCATAATCATGGTTTGTCCAATGTCACCGTTGGCGCTGGCGATCACGTGCATGCAATAAGTGGCACTGCGGCTAGTGAAGGCGGGCATATGCATACGGTGAGCGGCAATGTGGACAGCGGCGGAGTCCATAGACATGCAATAAATATGCTGAACAGTAATGGCAAGCATTCAGGCAGTAACAATAATCCTAGCTGGGATTATACTGCCAGCACGTATTATACAGAAACCGGCGGCGAACATGGTCATACTTTTTCTAACGGCGTGGCATCCGGCGGCGGGCACACGCACCCCCTGTCCGGTACGGCGACCGGTGGCAGCCATAGCCACACGCTGACTGGCTCGACGGACAGTTCCAGCGGAACAGCCAGCCCTGTTGGTATTGTGCCCAGCTATTACACGCTGGTGTATATTATGAAAGTAAAGTAGTCTAACTTTTGTTGAGTTTATTTCCGCGGCGCGAAACCCCAGAGTTTGTTCTGCTCTTTGTCCTCTGTATAAGTCAGCCGTTGCTGGAAAGTTTCGTCATTTTGCAGCAACTGTTTAATAGCGTCAAAAATGGCGGCGATTTGCTGGTTGTGCTCCAGCAGTTTGCCGTGTTGTTTTTCCTGCTGCTGCAAAATCTGCTCCAATTTGACCTGCAAATCTTTATGCGTGAGCATGATTTTGCGCAATCTGGTAAAAGTGCGCATAATTTGAATATTGACCTGAATAGCTTGTGGACTGTTTAACACGCTGGAAAGCATGGCTATACCCTGTTCTGTGAAAACGTAAGGCAGATATTTGATGTTGGAACCAGAACCTTTTTTCAAGGTTCCATTTTGGAACCTTGAAATTTCCGCTTCTTTAGCGGTAAGCTGGAACATAAAATCTTCCGGAAACCGCTCGATGTTCCTTCTTACGGCTTTGTTTAGATTTTTGGTTAACACACCGTAAAGACTGGCTAAATCTCTATCCAGCATGACTTTTTTACCGCGTAACAACAAAATCTTGTTTTCGATGACCTCTACCGGGATTAATTCTTTGGCAGTTGGCATATTTTCTCCTTTCTTTAATTTATTATGTGGTTGCAAGATTTATGCCAGTTGGCAAAAAACTTCGCAATTATGAAACGCCGAATTTTGCTATACTTCTTTGATGCGTAAACTGTTGATTTTGCTTCTGCTCTGCGCCGGTTGTCTGGCTTTTGATCTGGCTGACCTTTATTACCGGCAAAAGATTTCCAGCAATATTATAGTAGCGCACAAGGCGAAAAAATATTTGACGCTTTATCAGGCCGGCGGTTCTTACCGTTATCCGATCGCCACCGGCCAAAACACTGGTGACAAGCAGGCTGTTGGCGACCGGCGCACGCCAGAAGGCGTTTTTCGGATCGTGTCTATCGAGCCGTCGGAAACCTGGGCTTTTGATTTTGGCGATGGGCTGGGGCCGATCACCGGCGCCTATGGCCCCTGGTTTTTGCGCTTCGACGGGAAATGGGACGGCATTGCCATTCACGGAACGCATGACGACTCCACGATCGGCCGCGACGACACGCATGGCTGCATCCGCCTGCGCAACGTCGATTTGCTGGAATTAAAAGACCGCGTAACTATCAATTATCCGGTAGTCGTCCTGCCGTAAAAAGAAGGTGTAAGGTATGGTTTACAAGGTAAATTTGCCTTTGGCGCAAAAAGATATTTTAAAATTTAGATCAGGGGACGAGCTTTTTTTAAGCGGTGTTATTTACACAGCCCGCGATGCCGCGCATCAAAAGATCCAGAAGCTTTTGCGGGAAAATCAGCCGCTGCCTTTTCCGCTGGAAAAGCAGGTGATCTATTATGCTGGCCCTACACCCGCGCCGGCCGGCAAGCCGATCGGCTCCATAGGCCCGACGACCAGCGACCGTATGGATCCTTTCACGCCGGAATTGCTGGCGCGCGGTGTGGCCGCGGTTATCGGCAAAGGGCCGCGCGCGCCGGAAGTCAAAGCCGCTTTGCGGCAAAATCAAGCGCTGTACCTCGGCGCGATTGGCGGCGCGGGGGCTTTGCTGGCGCGGTCGGTCAGCGCCGCGGAAATAATCGCCTTCTCTGAACTGGGCACGGAGGCCGTGCGCCGCCTGACCGTCAAAGATTTTCCGGTGACGGTCATTTACGACACCTACGGCGGGGATCTTTATTGGCATGCGTAAGCGGCCGCTGATTTTCATCCCCGGCTGGAACATCCGCGCGGAGTTTCTGAAAAATTTTGCCGAAAATTTTGCGGATCATGAAGTGCATTATTTCACACCGCCGCTGATAACCGGCGGTGACGCGTATCGGCAGGCGGTCGGAGCTTTGCGGAAATTTAGCGCGGAGAGAAACATTATTGAGCCAATTTTGCTGGGCTGGTCAATGGGCGGGCAGCTGGCTTTATTGGCGGCGCGAGAGCTGCGGCCGCGGGCGGTCCTGCTGGTCAGCTCCGCGGCGGTGTTCTCACGGGACGCGGCGGCGCAAAAAAAATTTTACCTGGCCTGCCAGCGGAATTTTTCCAGCGCGGCGGGACATTTTCTGCGGCTGATGGGCAGCGCGCCGGCAGAAAACTTGCTGCTGCAAAAATATTTTATTGACGCTAAAGCCAGCGCCTTAAATTATCTGCGGGCTTTGCACGCCGCCGATCTGACCGCTGCCGTACGGGACGGCCGTTATCCGCTGGGTATTCTGCACGCGCGCGGAGACAGGATCATTCCGTTCAGCGCGGTCGGATATTTGCGGAGTTTGCGTCCGGATGCGGTTTGGCAGGAAATTGCCGGCGCCGAACATTGTCCGTTTTTTTCGTATTGTGATAAAATAACCAACCTGCTGAATAAGGTGGTGCATGGTAAAAAAAGAGAAAAAATATAAACTGCGAGACGTGGCCGAACCGAATCTGTACGAAAATTATTTTGAGTACAGCAAGGTGCCGGTGATTGAGTTTGAAAAAAAGACCGTGCCAACGCTGCGGCTCAAGGACACCTGGATCACAGACACGACTTTCCGCGACGGCCAGCAGTCCCGCCCGCCCTATGATGTTGAGCAGATCGTGCAGCTCTATAAATTTCTGCACAAATTGAGCGGCGAACACGGCGTGATCCGCCAGTCGGAATTTTTCCTTTACACGGATAAAGATAAAAAAGCCGTGGAAAAATGCCTGGAGCTGGGTTATAAATTTCCAGAGGTCACTGGCTGGATCCGCGCGGTCAAAGAAGATTTTAAGCTGGTCAAAGCGATGGGTTTGAAAGAAACCGGTATTTTGACTTCCTCATCGGATTATCATATTTTTTTGAAGCTGAAAAAAAACCGTCGGCAGGTGCTGGAAGATTATCTGGCGGTGGTGGATGCGGCGCTAGAAGAGGGCGTGCAGCCGCGCTGTCATTTTGAGGATATTACCCGCGCGGATTTTGTCGGCTTTGTCCTGCCTTTCGCGCAGGCGCTCATGGAGCGTAGCCGGCAGGCCAAAATTCCGATCAAGATCCGCGCCTGCGACACGCTGGGTCTGGGGCTGCCGTACCCCAATGCGCCGCTGCCGCGCAGTGTGCCTAAGATCTTTCACGCCCTGCGTCAGGAGGCCGGCGTGCCTGCCGAATTGCTGGAGTGGCACGGCCACAATGATTTTCACAAAGTGCTTATCAATGCGACGACGGCCTGGCTGTACGGCTGCGCGGCGGTCAACGGCACGCTGCTGGGCTGGGGCGAGCGCACCGGCAACGCGCCGCTGGAGGGCCTGCTCATGGACTATATCGCCATGCACGGCGGCGACACCTGTGGTATCGACACGACGATCATCACGGACGTGGCGCGTTATTATCACGATGACCTCGGCGATCCGATCTCGCCCAATCAGCCTTTTGTCGGGCGTGATTTCAATACAACGCGCGCGGGCATTCATGCGGACGGCGCGATCAAGAACGAGCGCATTTACAATATTTTTGACACCGGCAGGCTGCTCAACCGCCCGATGTCCGTAGCGGTCACCGATAAATCCGGCACAGCAGGCATCGCTTTTTGGATCAACGAGCGTTTTCGCCTGCCCGAGGAGAGAAAAATTGCTAAAGACGATCCGCGTCTGCAGCGTATTTACAAATGGGTCATGGCACAGTACGCCAAAGACCGCGTGTCCACGATCTCCGAGGCCGAGCTGATCGATCAGACCAAAAAAAATCTGCCGAGCTTGTTCCATTCTGATCTGGAAGGCTTGAAGAAAAAAGGCAGCCGTTTGGCAATTGCCGTGATCAACAGTTTGGCGGACAAATACCGCGCGGAGCTGCTGACCCT
This sequence comes from Candidatus Margulisiibacteriota bacterium, assembly GCA_031268855.1. NCBI lineage: Bacteria > Bacillati > Candidatus Margulisiibacteriota > Candidatus Margulisiibacteriota bacterium. Next base: position 14,586 of record JAIRWS010000012.1, read on the forward strand.
CGATCCGGCGGTTATCGAGCCGATCCTGCAGGACTTCTGCGCCAGCGAAGCGTTTATCAAATTGATCTATGTCGTCGATCCGCAAGGACACAAACTTACGCGTAATATCACGCAGCCGGAGGACGAAACCAAATACAG